>JBEKIK010000056.1:0-7867 GCA_050011795.1 Thermoguttaceae bacterium
CTAATACGATTAAAATCCCCGCAGTTCGGTGCCCACTCTTCGTGGGAGTCCGTCCTTGGGAATCCGTTTCAGCACCTGATACTCGATCCCATGGGCTTCGCAATACTGCTTTTTTTCCGGCCGATCACCGTCTTCATTCACCATGTATATATCCGGTTTGATGTGTTCGATCTCGGGTTCCGCATCCAGCCAGCCCATCCCGCTGGAGATCAGGGCTTGTTTGACAAAGCGAACGGATTGGACCATGTATCGGCGTTCTTGCTCGCCGTACAGGGGATGCCCTTTGCCTTTGAGGAATTCGATGTTCGCATCGTGGCCCACGACCGCATACAAGTCGCCCAGGGTGGAGGCTTCTTCAAAAAAACGCACGTGTCCCGAATGGAACCAGTCGTAACAACCCGTCACGATCACGCGTTTGCGCGACGGCGTTTCCGCGGCGTCGGCGGGTTCTGGGGGAAATCCCGCCAGGTCGGCACCCCGGAGCACGCGATATTCCAATCCCCGCGACCGGCAATAATCCCGCCCGGCCGGCGTGTCGCTGGCTTCATCGACCGCCCAAATCGCGGGCCGGGGTCCTTCGCACTGTGGCAGTGCATCGATCCGGACCGTGCCGGTACAAAGCGTAACGCCCTGGACATAGCGCAGCGATTCCAGGATATACATCCGCTCAGCCTGGGGAAACTTGGGTGTTTTGCCCTCCAGATGTCGCACCACTTCGTCGGACCAGAGCAAGACTCTAAGCGGTCCCAGTCTTGCGGCCTCTTGCAGGAACCGCACATGGGGCGATTTTATGTTATCGAAACTACCGCTGACAACAACGTTCCTCACGTTACCAATCCGTCCTACATTGGATGTACAATACAACTTTCACCGGGCAATGCGAACCGTGATCCGCAGCGCGCCCGCAACGGGCTTTTCCGAAACGACGTATAAGTACCCGCCGCCGCACCCGGAATACATCGCGCCTGCATATTTCGACTGATAATAATGCAGCAGCCCCAGCAGGTCGATACTGACCGACGGGTGCCTGACCGTATGCGGCAGGATGGCTTCCCAGCACTTCATGCAATCGTTCATCGATGCGCCCAATGCCTTCAGGTCCCGTTCGACGATGGCCCGGTAACAGTCCTTGCCCGACTGCCCCAGGCGCCGAATCCACTGCGGGTCAAGGTTCTTTATTCCCAGCGGGTTGTACCCATCCGGGCGCGGCTCGACAGGAACCACGTGTATTACTTCATTCAGCCAATTGGCGACCGCGGGATCGTTGTTCGACTGGATGTGTTTGGGGAAGATTCCGCCCTCGTATTCGATGTCGAAATCCAAGCGGTTCACACCGGGGTAAATCAGCCCGATCATGTCCTGCGACCCGGAGGGTTCCGGCTTGTCCCTGTTCTCCTCGGCGTACAACTCCCTGACCAACTCGGCCGGATCGCGGTCGGGCAGGCGGCCGTTCCACATTTTTAATGCCACGCGGCGCGTGCCGGTGGCCATGCCAGAGCGGTCCATGAAGCGATACCGCGGCTCCAGGGCCACCACCACCATCGAACCGGGCGGATCGGGGTTGTGTTTGGAAACAAACGGCTGATCGATCCAACCGCCGGCAAAGGCCATGCGATACGGAACCGCACCGATGCAATCAGTGATATCGTGGACAACTGATGGACACATGCCTTACTTCTGCTTCGGATGGTGTCGTGGTGCCCGGCCATATTTACTAAACGTAATCGCATTATCCTAAGTGTTCAGACGAGAAGCAAGAGGGATATACTAAGACCCGGATTGTCATTTCTGAATTAATATGATAAATAATGTGTAGTTTGATTATGAAAATAAATTATTGCTGGAGCCCCGCTGTGTCTGACACAACCACCACATCGCAACCACAGTCCAGTCCCCGCTGGCAGCCTCTTAGCGCCATCGACCGCCGCGTGCTGGGCGTGTTGGCCGAAAAGGCCAAAACCACGCCCGACATATATCCCATGTCGCTTAACAGCATCTCAACCGGCTGCAACCAGAAGAGCAACCGCGATCCGGTCATGCAACTCGAGCCGGCCGACGTGGAGGAATCGCTCGACCGGTTGCGCGAACTCGGAGCGGTGGGAATTATCGAAGGCTACGGCCGGGTGGCAAAATTCCGCCATTATCTCTACGAATGGCTGGGCGTGGAAAAAGTCGAACTCTCGGTGATGACCGAACTGTTGCTCCGCGGCGATCAGACCGTGGGCGAGCTCCGCGGCCGGGCCTCGCGCATGGATCCGATTCCGGACCTGGCGGCCCTGAAGACTATCCTTGATACGCTAAAAGCCAAGGGACTGGTCATCTCCCTGACGCCCGAAGGACGCGGACACGCGGTTTCGCACGCACTGTATAAGCCTCGCGAACTGGAAGCCTTGAAAATAAAGTATTCCGGCGCAGCCGCGCCGAAAGTCGCCTTTCGCGACGAATATACCGATGATTCTCCACTCGCGCAGCCGAGCGTTTCCCATGCTGCGACGCCGCCCGGATCAAATATTCCGGCCGCCGGAGTAGGCGGTCAAACGGCGGCCCAAAAGCGCGATATCGAATCGCTCCGCACGGAAGTGGCCCAACTTCGCTCGGAATTGGAAACACTCGCCTCGGACCAACGCCGCCTGGCCGATGAACTCCGAAACCTCAGGGAATCTCGAGGCGGATAAAAGACATTGACCATAATTATGAATTATTCATGGAGTTGTTAATTATGTCGTATTCAATATTTAGCCCAAAAGGGAGTTTGGTTAGCCCCGAAGCTTGCTCCGGGTGTCTGTTTAGGAGTTTGGTTTTACTCCTTGTTTTTTTCCAGGCGGTTCTGAACATGCCGGCCCGCTCCCATGCCCAGGAAGGAGACGTGCGCCGGGTACACGACCCGCATATTATCAAGGAAGCGGGATCGTACTATATCTTCTGTACGGGGCGAGGCATTCCCATCAGACAGTCATCTGACCTGCTAAATTGGAAAATCGTGGGCAAAGTTTTCGATAAACTGCCCGAATGGACAAAACAAGAGATCCCCGGCGCGGTGTTTCCTTGGGCGCCGGATATTCTATTCTTCCACGGGAAATACCATCTTTATTATTCGATATCCACCTTTGGCAGCAACCGTTCCTGCATCGGTCTGGCGACCAACGCTACGCTCGATCCGCAAGGCAAGGACTACAAATGGGTCGATCAGGGAAAGGTCATCGAATCGATTAAAACCGACGACTGGAACGCCATCGACGCGAACCCGGTCATGGACGAACAGAAAAACGTGTGGCTCTGCTTCGGATCTTTCTGGGGCGGCATAAAGTTACGCCGCTTGGATATCAGCACCGGCAAAACCTCCGCCGACGATACCAACTTGTACTCCCTTGCCTCCCGTCCGGAGCCCAGGGCAATAGAAGGGGCCTATATCTTTCGCAAAGGCGACTATTACTATCTTTTTGTCTCATTCGATTTTTGCTGCAAAGGAGTGAAAAGCGACTACAATATCAGGGTGGGCCGCTCCAAACAAATCACCGGCCCGTATGTGGACAAAAGCGGCAAGCCGATGCTCGAAGGCGGAGGAACGCTGGTCTTGGAAGGCGCCGGCCGGTATATCGGACCCGGACACAACTCTATCCTCCATGACGGCGACAAGGATTGGCTCGTCTACCATTTCTACGACGGCCAAAACCAAGGAATCGCCACGCTCCAAATCCGTCCTTTGACATGGACCGAAGACGGCTGGCCAGTTCCCGGCGAACCATTGAAAAATCCGGCATCTCCGCAAGAAAAATAAAAAATAAAAATATCTTTATCTTTTATAAGAAAGGATTATACTATAATTTAGTGGGTGGTTCCATTCCCCTCAAACTCTGCTTTTCTAAGGAGGGCGGACCATGAAAGAGCAAACTCGCGAAGATCCGAAAATCCTGGCTGCCGCGGAGCGGCAAATGCAAGCCTGGGCAATGAACGAGGAAATGGCCGACCGGTCTGTTAGCCGAACGTTCCACCAGGCTCATTACCGGCAAAAAAAGTGCTTTTTGACCATTTCCCGCGAGGCCGGCGCAGGCGGAAGCGAAATCGCGGCTATCGTCGGCAAACGCCTGGGCTGGGAAGTAATCGATAAAAACCTCCTGGATAAGGTGGCCGAGCGTTTCAATCTCGACCGGTCGATGCTCAATCTGGTCGATGAAACCCGCAGCAACTGGGTTTACGACGTGCTCGGCTCGTGGATGGACAGCAAGGTCATTCCTCACGAAACCTACGTTTCGCAATTAAGCCGCGTCATCCTGGCCGCCGCCCGGCAATCGAGCTTTATTTTCGTGGGGCGGGGGGCCAGATTCCTTTTACCCCGCGAAAAAGTCCTGGCCGTACGGTTGATCGCATCGGAGGGGTTTCGTTTAAAGCGGATCATGCAATACCACAAGCTCTCCGAGGCGGACGCCCGACGGCACATACACGAAGTCGATCAAGGGCGCCGCGAGTTTGTGCAAAGGTTCTTCCACCACGACATAACCGACCCCCATCTTTACGATCTGGTAATCAACACCGAAGGCCTCGGCATCGAATGCGCGGCCGAGGAAATCATCGCGGCCGTGCGCCTTGAACAGCCGGCGACAGTTTTAAAATAAAGCCCTTTCGCGATCCATATATCCCACCCGGTCGGGGTAAAAAATCACCTCTCTTGACGAACAATTTTCCAAATATCTTCTCTTCTAATAAACCGCCAAAATAAAGCGCTTTCGATCCACGCCCACGGCCCCCCTTGGCGGTTGCAAAAGAAGCTCGGTATATTACTTAATTCCACTTAGTACACTATGTTGGGGCAGCAGTTAAACTACTGCCCCAACATAGAAGTTCGGTTATTTATGTCTATTTAGGGCGGCAAAAAATATGACGCGGATAGCAATTCTGGGAGCAACGGGCTATACGGCCTTGGAACTGATCAAAATCCTCCTCCGCCATCCTGAGGCGGAGATTGAGGCCGTAACCAGCCGTCAGGAGGGTCAGCCGCCTATCGCCATGATCCACCCCTCGTTGACCGACCGTCTGGATTTGCGCCTGGAGGATCTTAGCCCGGCTGAGGTCGCGGCTCGGGCCGAGTGCGCGTTCAGTTGCCTGCCCCACGGGGCCAGCGCCACGGTCATTCCGCACTTATTGGATGCAAAAGTGCGCGTGGTCGATTTCAGCGCCGACTATCGCCTCAACGACGCGGAAGTCTATGCCCAATGGTACAATCAGAAACATGCCGATCCCCAGCGATTGGGAAAAGTGGCCTATGGCTTGCCCGAGTTGTTCCGCCAGCAGATTGCCGCATCGCAGTTGGTGGCGAATCCGGGTTGCTATGCGACATCGGCGATCCTGGCCTTGGCGCCCTTGTTAAAGGCGGGATTGATCGATCCCAAGTCGATTATTATTGATTCGAAAAGCGGCGTTTCCGGAGCAGGACGCACCCCGAAAATGACCACCCACTATCCCGAATGTAATGAGAGCATTTCGGCCTACAACGTCGGGCGCCACCGCCACACCCCCGAGATTGAGCAGATTCTGGGCACTGCCGCCGGCACGACGGTGGAGGTTATTTTCACGCCGCACCTGGTGCCTATGGACCGCGGCATCCTTACGACCACTTACAGCCAACCTGTCAAGGAAGTCAGTGAAGAAAAGGTAATGCAAACGATGCGCGATTTTTACGATGCGGAACCATTCGTTCGGGTGGTCGATCATTTTCCCGGCACCAAGGATTCGATGGGGACGAATTTCTGCGACATCACGGTCCGGGTAGTTCGCGGCAGAGTGCTGACCATAAGCTGTTTGGATAACCTGATAAAAGGCGCTTCCGGGGCCGCGGTGCAGAACTTCAACCTCATGTTCGGTTATCCCGAAACAACCGCGTTGTAGGGTTCAGGGTTCGGGGTTCAGGGTTCAGTATTCGAGTTGAAGATAAAATTCTGAACCATGAACCCTGATTACTGAACCCTTAAAGGAGGAGAGAATAGTACAATGTCGATCACCGTTCCCAAAGGATACCTTTTGGCCGGCGTGCATTGTCGCATTAAGCGCGATCCGCAGAAGCAGGACCTGACGTTGGTCCTTTCGGACACTCCTGCCTCCGCCGCGGGCGTTTACACCCAGAATTTGGTCTGCGCCGCGCCGGTACTGCTCGATCGCTCACGCACGCCGAGCAATCGGATCCGCGCGGTGGTAATCTGCTCCGGGGTGGCCAATGCCTGCACGGGCCAGCGCGGACTGCACGACGCGGAGGAAATGGCCCGCCTGGCCGCGGCCGCTTGCGGCGCACAGGGCGATCAAGCTCTCGTACTCTCCACTGGCGTTATCGGGGCCTTTCTGCCCATGGACAAGATCGAACAGGGTATTTCCGCGGCCGCGGTGAAATTGGGAAACAACGAAGCCTGCCTGCTTTCCGCCGCCAGGGGCATGTTGACCACCGATACCGTCCACAAGCTGGCGGGCCGGAGCCTTTCGATCGAGGGGCGCGAAATCCAAATCACAGGCATGGCCAAAGGCGCGGCTATGATGGGCCCCAACATGGCCACCATGCTAGCCTTGATCATGACCGACGCGGCTATGGATCCACCCACGGTCCAGGCTGCGCTTCGCAAGGCTACGAGCGATAGTTTTAATTGCATCAGCGTCGACGGCCACATGAGCACCAACGACACGGTCCTGCTGTTGGCCAATGGGGCGGCCGGCGGGCGGCCTTTGGCAGGAAAAGATTTGGAAATCTTTCAACAGGTGCTCAACGAAACATGTGTCGATCTGGCTAAATCCATTCCCGCCGACGGCGAGGGCGCTACGCATTTGATTACCATCGAACTATCGGGCTGCGCAGATCGCGATTCGGCTCTGGCCCTGGCCAAGACCGTGGCCAACAGTCCCCTGGTTAAGACGGCCATTTCCGGCGCTGATCCTAATTGGGGCCGGATAGTTTCGGCGGCCGGATACGCCGGAGTGCCCTTTGATCCCAACGGCGTCAATCTGCGGGTGAACGGTTTTTCGCTTTACGAAAAGGGGACTCCCGCGCAGTTCGACGCCCATGCCGTGTCGCGCTCGATCCGCGACAACCGCGATACCTTGATTCAGCTTCAGTTCAGCGAAGGCACGGCCTTCCGCCGCTTCTGGACCACCGATCTGACGGCCGAATACGTGCGGCTTAACGCCGATTATCACACGTAATCGGAGGGGACCTTGACGATTCCCTCCGCCTTGGCAATACTCTTGGGGGCATCTGATTCCGCGCATGAAATCATTTTTTAGAAAAGGAGTTTCACGATGTCAAAACTTCGCCTGGCGATGCTGCCGCTGGCATTGATTTTCATCGCCGCGGGATGCGGGAAATCCGGTTCCGGCGCCGTTGAAACCATAATCCGCGTTGAAGGGTCCGACACTATGGTGAACGTCGCCCAAGCCTGGGCGGAAAACTACGATAAACTGCATCCGGAGGTGAGCGTCCAAGTCCTGGGCGGGGGATCGGGAGTGGGAATCGCCAGTCTTATCGACGGCAATTGCGACATGGCCAATACCAGCCGGAAAATGAAAGCGGATGAAATCGCCCGGGCAACGGCCAAACAAGGCGCCGCCCCCATCGAACACGTCGTGGGCTTCGACGCCCTGGCCATTTATGTCCATAAAGACAATCCAATAGACTCCATATCGCTGGAAGAACTGGCCGAAATTTACGGCGATGGAGGAACGATAACCAAATGGTCCCAGTTAGGCATAAAAATTCCCTCCGGCACCGATAAAATCACCTGGCTCAACCGTCAAAACAGCTCCGGCACGTATGTCTATTTCCGCGAGACGATATTGGGCGATAAACGGGATTATAATATGGGCTCGTTAAATCAGAACGGCTCGAAAGACG
>JBEKIK010000057.1:0-7865 GCA_050011795.1 Thermoguttaceae bacterium
TGCGCCCGCGCACAAATACCTTTGGCGCAATCGCCCGGGTGCGGAATTGCGTTTGCAACTCGATCCATCAATTCTTTCAGGAAGAAGGATTCCTTTACATCCATACGCCGATCATCACGGCCAGCGATTGCGAGGGGGCGGGAAAGATGTTCCAGGTCACAACGCTCGATATGCCGAAACTGGCCCAGTCGGGAGCGAAGGTCGATTATGCGATGGATTTTTTCGATCGGCCGGCGTTTCTGACCGTCAGCGGTCAGTTGGAGGCGGAGATTTTCGCCTGCTCGCTGGGCAAGGCATACACTTTTGGGCCGACGTTCCGCGCCGAAAACTCCAATACGCCCCGGCATCTGGCCGAGTTCTGGATGGTCGAGCCGGAAATGGCCTTTTGCGATATCTGGGGCGATATGGATGTGGCCGAGCGGTTGCTGAAGCGGATTTTCGGCGACGTGCTGCAAAAATGCCCGGATGACATGGCCTTTTTCAACGAGCGGATCGACAAAACCGTTATCAGTACGCTTCAACATATCTTAGAAAGCGAATTTCGGCGCGTGCCGTACACCGAGGCCATCGAGATACTGCAAAAATCGGGCGAAACATTTGAATTCCCCTGCGATTGGGGCTGCGATCTGCAAGCGGAACACGAGCGATATCTCACCGAAAAACATTTTAAATGCCCGGTGATTCTGTACGATTATCCGCGAACGATAAAACCCTTTTACATGCGCCTGAACGACGACGGGCGCACGGTCCGGGCGATGGACGTGCTGGTGCCCAAGGTGGGCGAAATCATCGGCGGCAGCCAGCGCGAAGAACGCCTCGACGTGCTTGAAACGCGGATGAAAGAACAGGGCCTCAACCCGGCCGACTACTGGTGGTATCTGGAACTGCGAAAATTCGGCACCGTGCCGCACAGCGGTTTCGGCCTGGGCGTGGAACGAGTGCTGTTGTTCATAACCGGCATGACCAACATCCGCGACGTAATCCCATTCCCCCGCACACCAGGCAGCGCGGACTTTTGACAGAGGATTACAAAATGCAAATTGCAAATTGATAATGGGCATTTACTTATCATAAAGCCGCGATCGTCGGTCGCGCGATGAAAAGGGATAAATCATGAAACTGTTCTTCACTTTTAATCGCATAAGCACTATTTTCTTTCTTCTGATTGGCATAGTCGCATTTTCTTCCCGGGCGTTGGCGGATGAGCCGCGGCGGGAACTGCTTTGGCCCAACGGAGCGCCGGGAGCAAAGGGCGACAAGCCAGCGGATAAGCCCGCTCTGACGGTTTTCCTTCCCGATAAATCCAAGGCTAACGGCACGGCAGTGGTGATTTGCCCGGGCGGAGCTTACGGCCATTTGGCTTTGGATCACGAAGGAAAACAAATTGCCGAGTGGCTTAATTCATTGGGCGTGGCTGGGTTCGTGTTGGAGTATCGGCATCGCGGAGGCGGTTACGGCCATCCGGCGCCTATGCAGGATGCGCAGTGGGCAATCCGCACGGTCCGCGCCAGGGCTGCCGATTGGAACGTGAATCCTGCGCGCTTGGGCATAATCGGTTTTTCCGCCGGCGGGCATCTTGCCTCTACCGTAGGCACGCATTTCGATAAAGGCGACAGCCAAGCCGCCGATCCTATCGAGAGGGAGAGTTGCCGACCGGATTTCATGATCCTCTGTTATCCGGTCATCGCCTTTGGCGAATCGTATACGCATCAGGGATCGCAGAATAATCTAATCGGCAAGGATGCTCCGGCCGAGTTGGTTAAAAGCCTATCGAACGAAAAGCAAGTCACGCCCGATACGCCGCCGACCTTCTTGTTTCATACTGACGAAGATAAAACCGTGCCGTCGGAGAACAGCATTCAGTTTTATCTTGCCCTGCACAAAGCCAAAGTGCCTGCCGAATTGCACATTTATCAAAAAGGCGGACACGGCCAAGGCCTGGCCGGCAAAATCCCCGGCACGTCCAACTGGCCGAAAGAATGTGAAGAGTGGCTCCGCAAGCAAAAACTATTGGATAAATAACATCACGTATCGCCCAGCATGGTCAGCATCAAACGGCGGCGGCGGCTGCGACGGCGGAACTCGCACAGACAAATGCCTTGCCACGTGCCTAGGCACAAGCGCCCGTCGCGGATGGGAATCGTCAATGAACTCCCGAAAAGCGACGACTTGGCGTGGCTGGGCATGTCGTCGGAACCTTCCTCCTGGTGCCGATATGGGAAATCCTCCGCGGCCACGGCGTCCAGTAGGCGATCCAGATCGACAAGCACGTCCGGATCGGCGTTTTCGTTGATCGTAAGCGCCGCGGAAGTGTGCATGATGAAAACATGCAGCAGGCCGATTTTAATCCGGCTTAGTTCGGGCAGGGCATCCAATATCTGTTTAGTTACGGGATGACACCCCTTGGGAAAAGAAGGAAGTTGAATATCGCGTTGATACCAAACCACAGATAGACCTCGTAAATCAGAATTCAGAAACTCAGAACTCGGAATTCAGAACTGTAAACTGTATACTGTAAACTGATAACCACCTACTACTTATCTCCTATTATAAACTTTTGGGTTGTAGCCTTCAGGCCGCTGCAGGAAGTGAGGGCAAAAGTGCTGAGATTTTAATAATCTTAAAATACAAAGCGAAAAGACCCAGTTTATCCGGTCCGGCGGGCTTGAAAAGACGTTACCTGAAAAAACAAGTGGAATCACATCAATGGTTTTTCCTGCAAATATGAACTCACGCCCCTGGTATCATCAAGGATTGCGTTTCCAGTGCTCCGGGTGCGGCGATTGTTGCACTGGAGCGCCGGGTTATGTTTGGATCAACAAGGCCGAAATCGAGGCAATGTCGGCTTTGCTTGGAATTGGTACGGAAGATTTTCAAAAGCGTTACGTTCGTCTGATCGGCAAGCGAAAAAGCCTGGTCGAATTGGCCGGCGGCAATTGCGTTTTCTTCGATAACCAACGACGCCGTTGCCAAGTCTACGAAGCGCGTCCCCGCCAATGCCGCACTTGGCCTTTTTGGCCCTCGAACATATCTTCTCCCCAATCGTGGCAGGAAATCGCCGATCGCTGTCCTGGGTGCAACCATGGCCCAATCATTTCCCTGGAAGAGATTCAATCCCGAATCCAGGCGATCAATGTATAAGCAACTTATGTTACCCCCATATAGTTGGGGCAAATCTTATTATTAGTGTTAAACTTTGCCGTATTTATCGATTATGCCTTATAGCTAAATATTTCCGGCAAAGGTGCCGATACAGGATGCAGCCATAGCGGGCAACGATGACCGTGCGCCTTGGCAATTACGGAGCATGGAAAAAGGAAGTTAAAAAAACTTCATAACTCCTTTAATATCAGGGACTTGTAAAGATTATTTTCCTTTCGGGATGGCCCCCTAACCACTAAGATCTTTGACAATAAGTACTTACGCTTAAATACCCGGCCCGCTTTTTTAGATTACATTGGGCCGAGATGATGACCTTGCCGGCCGACTTTTTATGGCCCCCGAGCAATTGCCCTTGACATTAGTCTTTGCGGCACCTACACTTGGAGCATCGGAGACCTATTGTGAGGACATGGTGTCCAAGGCACATAACGACCACTTCTCAGAGGAGAATCGAGTCGTGACTAAAAAAGAGATCGTTCGGACCATTTCCGAGGAAATCGGATTAACCCAATTGCAGACGAAGGAAATAGTTCAAAAAACCTTCGATGCTATCGTTAAGGCCCTTGTGGCTGAACGCCGGATTGAACTTCGCAACTTTGGCGTTTTTGAAGTAAAGCGACGTGCACCTCGTAAAGCACGCAACCCTCGGACCGGCGATAAGGTTTTTGTGCCGGAAAAATTCGTGGTAACATTCAAGCCTGGCAAGGAAATGGAAGAACGCGTGAAAGAGCTTGAACGCCAGGCGGCCGCGGTTCGAGCAGGTAGACCCAAAATCAACACCAATACGGAACCTGTCGCACAAACATCAGGCACGCCAACAAGTTACGCATCGGACGGATCAGATACCTAACTCTCACGGCGAAAGGTAGCATTTAACGCCGCTCGCCTGTGAGGGGTTCATGTCCCCTGTTGACGTCAAAGGATTCACTTATCAAAATAGCCTGTCGATCGTTGCCGACCCATTAAACGATCATTCGCACTATCCCGCAGTTGACCGCTTTTCGCGTTGATCCATCATAAATCCGGAACCAGCTTGCTCAAACCCTTGCGGTTTGCAGTGAGGTGGAGGATGTAAGTACATTGTTAAAATGAGTTGAAAAACTAGAAATGCCAATGGAGTAAATCAATAAGTCATTTATCTCCTATCCGCAAGCGGGTTTATGAACATTAGCAGGCGGATGTGGATACTGTTTCATGGAGGAACTATCCTATGCGTAATCTGCTCTTGGGTTTGGCGTTCGGCCTGCTGGTAAGCGCCGCTGCCGGTTGCATAATACCGGCCTATTCAGCCGATCCCTCCCGACGAACACAGGAGTTGCTGTATACTTCGGAAAACTTGCGACTACTGTTGGACGAATGGGAAAGGACTTGGTTTCTTGATCAGCCCGACCACTGCACGCCCTACCGTACGCATGGCGGTATACTCTAATTGCCTTTTCCATCGTGCCTGATAAATTGACACATTGCGGATGGGACCGTTACACTATCATGTTCAGCGGAAGAATCGTCTCACCCTAATTTGCCAAGAATCGTGAATTCCCCACCCGTTCGCCTTGACGTTCAACTCGGCAGGTTGCGACTGGCTAATCCCATCACGGTCGCCTCGGGCGCCTTCGGGTACGCCCGGGAAATGGCCGGGTTTGTCGATCTGGGCCGCTTGGGCGGTATTCTGCCCAAAACCATCACCTTGCATCCGCGACCGGGCAATCCTCCGCCGCGAACCTGCGAAACCACGGGCGGAATGCTCAACTCCATCGGCCTGGACAATGACGGCATCGAAAGGTTTATCCAAGTTCAGTTGCCTTATCTCGCATCACTGCCGACGGCAATCATCGTCAGCATCGCCGGAAAGAGCCAAGAGGAATTCGTCCAAATGGCCGCCCGGCTGGAAGGCGTTCCCGGCATCGCGGCCTTGGAACTGAACATCTCCTGCCCAAACGTTTCCGGCGGAGTGGATTTCGGCATTGATCCGGCCGCATGTGAAAAGGTGGTTTCCGGCGTTGTGGCGGCCTGTTCTTATCCGATTCTGGCAAAGCTCACGCCTAACGTCACCAATATCGTCGATATCGCCCGGGCCGCGGAAGCCGGCGGCGCGGATGCGGTTTCGCTGATTAACACTTGCCTGGCGATGGCTGTCAATTGGCGCAAGCGCCGGCCAATACTGGGCAAAGTGATGGGCGGGCTAAGCGGTCCGGCCATAAAACCCATAGCCCTGCGCATGGTGTATCAGGTTGCCCGGGCCGTCAACATTCCGGTGATGGGCATCGGCGGAATCGCATCAATCGACGACGTGATGGAATTTCTGGTAACCGGCGCAACGGCCGTTGAGATCGGCACGGCGAATTTTTATAATCCAACAGTCACAATCCAAATCCTGGATGCCCTGCCCGACGCCCTGGCCGAACTTGGCGCAAGTTCAGTGGACGAAGTTGTGGGAATCATCGAGGTGGAATGAAAAAAATGACAAATTACAAAGGACAAATGACGAATAACCATTTTCTTCATTAGACATTCGTGCTTCGTCATTTACTATCCCCTATTCCATATTTCCTATAACCAATTCCATATCCATGCGAGTTTTATCCGGCATTCAACCTACCAGTCGATTCCACTGGGGAAATTACTTCGGCGCCATCCGACAATACATAGACCTGCAATACCAGGCTGAAGAGGCTTTTTATTTTTTGGCCAATTTGCACGCCTTGACGACCATCCGCGACCGCGAGCAACTTTGGCGAAACACGATGGACGCGACAATCGACCTTTTGGCCCTGGGCTTGAATCCCAATCGCGCCACGTTGTTCGTGCAAGCCGACGTTCCCGAGGTCTGCGAATTATGTTGGCTGCTGATGACGGGCGCGCCGATGGGCCTTTTGGAGCGTTGTCACGCTTATAAGGAGAAGATGGCCCGCGGTCTGACCGCCGACGCGGGATTGTTCACCTACCCGGTGTTGCAAGCGGCCGACATTCTTGCCTACGATTCCGATACCGTGCCGGTGGGCGAGGATCAAGTGCAACATATCGAGGTCTGCCGCGACCTGGCGGCCAGTTTTAATTATGCCTTTGGCGAAACCTTTGTCTTGCCCAAGGCCAAGGTGCTCGACGCTTCCTCCCGCGTGCCGGGCACGGACGGCGAAAAGATGTCGAAAAGCTACGGCAACGCCATCGACGTGTTCGAGGACCCCAAGGTTCTGCGAACGAAGATCATGCGCATTGTTACCGACTCGCGCCCCATGGAGCAGCCGAAAGAGCCCGATAGCGACCATCTTTTTCAACTTTATTCGCTCTTTGCCGGCCAGTCCCAGCGCGAAGAAATGGCGGCGCTTTATCGCAAAGGCGGATTCGGCTACGGCCAGGTGAAGAAGGAATTGGCCGATTTGGCGATTGATTATTTTGCCGATGCCCGAGGGCGCCGCAAGGAACTGGAGTCCAAACCGGATCAAATCCGCCAGATTCTCGGCGACGGCGCGGCCAAGGCCCGCAAAAAAGCCGCTGAAGTGCTGCTTCGAGCACAACTGGCCTGCGGCGTGAAGCCGCCTCGGAGCGTGTCCTGAAATTCTCCCCTCTCCTGCTGGGAGAGGGGCAGGGGGTGAGGGCCGAGATGGCGGAATCCCAAGAAATTGAATAACTTCAGCCTCCATTTGCCCTCACTCTAACCCTCTCCCATTGGGAGAGGGGGACGCCTATTGATAATTTCAGGATACGATCTTAGCATATTTGCATGAGCACATTGCAGGAGCCTTCGGCTGAACAATCGCCTCCAAGCGGCGGCGGACCGTTCAGGCTGCGCGGGCTGGCCATTTGGCTGCCCGGAGTATTGATCTTTGGAACGCTTGCCGCCCGGGCGGCGGTCGATGTCCAATTTTATTTTGCTCCTCTGGTAATTTTTCCCCTCTTGACCGGCGTGGGGCTGGGCGGATTGCTGTTAGGCCTGATGCGCGGGGGACAAATCGGCCATCGACCCACGATTATTTCGGGAGCCGTTCTGGCGGTGTTGATCGCGGCGGCCGGAGAACATTATTTTTGTTATCTTGCGGCACGGGCAACCGAGCCGAAGCAACCGCAACTGACGGATAAGGCTAGGCAGATTTTTCCGGAACTCCTTGCCCGGCGCCTGCAAACTCCGCCCGAGAGTTTCTTGGAATACATGCGCCAGCAGGCCGATCGCGGCAGGCCATTGTTGCTCGACTATACTGCCCGCGGTTGGGTCGCCTGGCTAAGCTGGGTAATCGACGCTTTACTGGTCCTGGCCGGCGCGTCGGCGGTATTGATTCCAGCCATGTTTTTGCCTTTTTGCGGCCGATGTCAAACCTGGTATCGGGCGATCCGCAGCGCACAAATTTCCGCCTCCGCGGTCAAACAAATCGGACGAATCGCGGGCGTTGATCCGGTCGAACACCTCAAGTCGGGACACTGCCGGCTGATTTGTTGCCATAGCGGGTGCGGGCGGACGGGCTGTGAACTCTACTGGGAAGACACCGCCGGCGACACGTTTTTCGCCCGCGCGTGGATCGACGCCGCCCAGCGCAACCTGGTGATGCAAGTGCTGGATCAGGTCATGACTGACGAAGAAAATGAAGAAACGAAAAAAAATTCCCGGGAGTGAAAAACCTGTTTTTCAGGTTTTTCACCCCCGGGTTTTTAGTCTGAAATCTTCTTCATTTTTTGCTTGTCTAACGGCCCAACCGGCGCTTTTGTGGAGC
>JBEKIK010000058.1:0-7823 GCA_050011795.1 Thermoguttaceae bacterium
TACTTTTCCACCAACGGCCTGGGATTCCACGAATATCTCCAGCTTTGCGAGGATCTGGGGGCGGAGCCGCTACTGGTGATCAACTGCGGCATGTCGCACCAGGAACAGCGTGAGCAGCCCAATAGCACGGAGGGCGTTAGCAAATTCGTTCAGGACGCCTTGGACGCCATCGAATACGCCACCGGCCCGGCCGACGGCAAATGGGGTTCGCTAAGGGCCAAGGCCGGGCACCCTGCGCCGTTTTCGCTGAAATACATGGAAATCGGCAACGAAAACGGCGGACCGGCCTACAGCCAGCGCTACGCCCTGTTCTACAACGCCATAAAGGCCAAGTATCCGCAAATGAACTTGATCGCCGATTATTGGGACAGCAGCGTACCGACGAACCGGCCCGTGGAAATTATCGACGAACATTATTACAGCAACCCCGAGTTCTTTATCAACAACGCCGATAAATATGATTCTTACGATCGAAAAGGCCCCAAAGTCTACGTGGGCGAATATGCCGTCACGCAAAACACCGGCCGCGGCAACCTCCGCGGAGCAGTGGGCGAAGCGGCCTTCATGACCGGAATGGAACGCAATTCCGACGTGGTACTCTTGGCCTCCTACGCCCCGCTTTTCGTAAACGTAAACGACAGGCGCTGGAACCCAGACATGATTCAATTCGATAGTTCCCGGGTTTGCGCCATACCGTCCTACTACGTGCAACAGATGTTCAGCCAAAATCGCGGCCACGTAATTCTGCCCCTTAAACTGGAATTCGCGGCCGCATCGGCTGAAACCAAGCACGGCGCAATCGGCCTGGGCACCTGGATCACCCAGGCCGAGTACAAAGACATTAAAGTCACAAAAGGCGATAAAACGCTTTTCGACGAAGATTTTTCCAATGGCAGCGAGGCCTGGAAAATTGTCCGCGGTCAGTGGGCGGTAGAAGACGGCGCGCTGCAACAAACCTCCAACGACTCCGATTGCTTTACCACGGCCGGCGATCCCACCTGGACCGACTACACCTTGTCGCTTAAGGCCCGCAAACTCGGCGGCAACGAAGGATTCCTGATTATTTTCAACGCCCAAGCGGATAACCAACTGATGTGGTGGAACATCGGCGGCTGGGGCAATACCAAACACGCCCTGGAACGCCGCACCGGCTCCGGAAACGTGCCCTTCGGCAACGACGTACCCGGCAAAGTCGAAACCGATCGCTGGTACGACGTCCGCGTCGAACTCGGCGGCCAAAACGTCCGCTGCTATCTCGACGGCAAGCTGATCCACGACGTCAAGTATCCCGTCACCCAGCCGCTATACGGCGTCGCCGGTCTCAGCAAAACGGGCGATGAGGTGATTCTAAAAGTCGTGAACGCCTCTTTCACCAACCAGGAAACCGACATCCACCTTGCCGGTGCGGATAAAGTCCTGCCCTCGGGCACGGCCATCGTCCTCAGCTCGGAAAAACCCACCGATGAAAACACATTACAAAATCCCACGAAAGTGATTCCGGTCACCCATCAGATCCAAAACGCCGCCAAGGACTTTAAATACACCTTCCCGGCCGATTCGGTCACCGTTCTGCGCCTGAAAATCAAGTAAGAGATTGTGTAAAATCTGGACTTCTACAAATTCGTCCCCTCTCCGGGCACCGACCGAAGGTTGGTCGGGAGAGGGTTAGGGTGAGGGTGGTTGGTTCATTGGCCCGAAACGGGAATGCTTTGGTTAATCATCCATGCCGGTTATTCACATCTTCCTGCTGTCGTATGCCCAGTGCAACAGTGCTTGCCTCTGCTTTTTTCGGCAACGGGGGTCTCCCTTTCGACAGTGCCTCTTGATTTGAGCCGTGTGTCTTTGCATCGCCTTCCAACGCTTGATCTGCCGATCGTCGTCCGAACACCTTCGGCCCATATAATATCTACAGTACCATTGAAACCAACCCCTGGGATCTTCGTGATAGATCCAACCCTTCTTCCGCCAATAAGACAGCCCCTTGGAGGCGTTCACTCCGAAGTAGTTCAGCTTGGGATCGTGCCGCTGGTGGCACAGCTTTGCGTTCTTAAACCAATCTCTGGGAAATTCCGCCTTGCAGTCTGTTATGTACTTGCCGCCGAAAACGCCCAGCTCCAGCATCTCCTTAGGCGTCAACTCGGGCTTGAAATCCGCATGAAAATTCCTTCCTGCCGGCTCCGTCAGAAAATAAGTATAGCCCTTTTGCATCAGGTCGCTTACGACAATTTTTTTCTTCCTCATAATTCGCCCCGCCGATCTTTCCCCGCACTGCATTTTCCGACCAATCATTTACTGAATATCTTATGTTTATTCCCGTTCTTTATCAAGATGCACACCCAAGAAACCGAACAACCCATAACTTGCAGGACGGCATTCCGTCATTTATACTGGGAAATCAAATCTATTAAAAAAACAATGAATAATTTGCATTAGGCAATCGGAGGTTCCAATGAATCGCGGCCGGATCTTTTGTCTTGTTCCAATTCTTTGTCTCGCTCTGCTGGAAAGCGTGGGATACACCCAAGCCACCCAAGCCACCCAAGACAAAGCCCCTTTGAATGTCCGCGAATTCGGGGCACTGGGCGACGGCACGACCAAGGATACCGCCGCCTTTCAAAAAGCCCTGGACGCCTGTGCGGCCGCCGGAAGAGGCGAAGTCGTGGTCCCACCGGGCAATTACCTCATCGGCAGCATAGTCCTGAAGTCAAACACCACTCTCCGGCTCCAGAAGGACGCGAATCTGACGGGCAGCCCCGACCTCGACGATTATCCCATTATCAAGGCTCGCTGGGAGGGACGCTGGGTCGATGCGCATCGCGCGCTGGTCTCCGCCCAGGACGCCAAGAACATCGCCATTGTCGGACCCGGTCTGATTGCCGCCAATCCGGCCTTGGGCGGACGCCAAATGCCCCGCCGTCCCTGCGCAGTCGAGCCGATCAACTGCACCGGCGTCCAGCTCGAAGATTTTTCCGTTAAACAGCGGCTCATGTGGGCAATCCATCCCACATGCTGCGAAAACCTCACAGCCAAGAACCTCACCCTTCGCACCACCGAAACCAATGGCGACGGCATCGATATCGACTCCTGCAAACATGTCCGCATCGAATACTGCGATATCGAATCGGGCGACGACTGCATTGCCGTCAAGTCGGGCCGGGGAATGGAAGGTTTTCGCGAAGCCAAACCTTCCGAGGATATCCTCATTTCCCATTGCACGCTAAGCGGAACCAAGTATGCCTGCATCGGCATCGGCAGCGAAACCTCCGGCGGCATCCGCGACGTCCGTGTCGAGCACTGCAAATTGGTTCATTCGGCCAAGTTCGCCATCCACATCAAGAGCCGCGAGGGACGCGGGGCCTTCATCGACGATCTATCCTTTAAAGATTTGCAGGTGCAAAACGCCAAAGGCGGCTTCATTCGCATCAATCTTACAAGCACTGGCATCCAGGACCCCGAACCCGTCCCGGGCGAGGAAGGAATACCCTCGGCAAAAAACTTCTCCTTCTCCGACATCAAGATAGACAACTGCGGCACGCTGGTCGAAGCCAAGGGGATTTCTCCGGTCAAGCCGCTCAATGGACTTACAATCGAGAATCTCTCCGGCACGTGCCGGAAGGGAATGACGCTTGTCAACATCAATAGCGCCACCCTGCGCAATATCAAGATGGAGGTCTTTACCGGCCCGCTGCTGACAACCGCCAACACAACCGGCGCCGGCCTGGAAGATGCGGCCCCGTATAAACCAACCGCGGAGCCCGCCAATAAATCCACGGCCCCTTCCAATCCCCCGCCAGGAAACGCAACCAGCCCATAACAGACAAACCAGCCATAGGGATTGGGGATTGGGGATTGGTATGTTGGGAAAGATCATTTTCTAATTGCCACAGCTTTGCTTCGCTTTGCGACCGGAGCGCCGTCTGGCATGACAGAATGGTTATGCCCGCAGATTATTACGCCTTGGGTGGCCACCACAATGGGCTGGCGGAATCCAAATTCCTTAATCGAAGCCGCCACGGCATCCACGGCAGCATCATTTTGGAGGGGATTGTTCTCAGATGGGATAATCTTGGATAGCTTTCGTTCCTCGATTTTCATGATCTATTTACTCCTTTAAAAAATTCGGTCACGCAAAACAAACTGTGCTTATAATGGCGACTGTTCCCGCGGGCATTTTCTTTTTCATAAATCGCCGGAAGCACCCATACACATGTTTATGCTCATGTTTTTGTTGTCGTTTTGGCGCCTGCTGCTGCATTATTATGCTTTGCATGATGTCGTGATCATGGAAAACTATGATGTACCATCTTCTCAAATTCACGAGCGAAGCATCAGAATAAATTGGCACTGATTCGAATGTTTGGAATCTACAATCGTGTTAAGGCGTGTCCACATTGCCGGCATTACGCCCAATCCCGATGGCGTTTGGATGGCACAGCAAGCTCGAAATCTTAGCATGTTCTTTGACGAGTTACCCGATCGACCTAAGTATATCGTGTGCGATCAGGACACGAAGTTCGCCGCGCAGTTCGAGGAGATTTTGAAAATGGATGATATTGAACTGAAGCGGACAGCCCTTCGGGCACCTAATCAAAACGCCTACGCGGAACGATGGGTGCAAAGTATCAAGCAAGAATGTCTCGATTTATTTGTTGTTTTCGGTGAGAAGCATTTGCGGTATATTATCCAGGAATACGTTCGCTATTATCACGACTGTCGGCCGCATCAGTCGCTCGGCAACCTGCCGCCCATGATGGACGCGCCGCCAGATCCTATCGAATGTCTCGGGCCTGACGATGTCATCTGCCACGAATGGTTAGGTGGACTGCTTACGTATTACCAGCGGAAGGCGGCGTAATCCGGTAGTCGATCCCACGTTGCATCTATGCATCGGCGCTGCTGTGCACAAGTTACAAAAACTGTTTCACGGCTGCGGCAGCCGACAGTTTTTTGCCGGCGGAAACTGTCTCAAATATCTTGATAAATCACCTTACTGTTGCAGTCGGACAGCAACACTCTCCTTTGCTCAGTAACAAGCCAGTTCCGCACCTCAACTTATCATGTAACATCATTTTTGAACGGGACAGACCAGGAATTATCTGAATACCTCAGTAAGTGGCGTTCTATTTATGCACCTGAAGGTTATGGCATGTACCCATAATATTAAGGGTGAAGGGGGGTTGTGGCGCCCGATTCGGCCTACTATACTTGCGGCCTGGCGCTGTTCCGGTAGATCTTCAGAAGCCAGGTCTCGTTTTTGTGGCAACAACGGAAAAAGCTCCTTTGGCTCTTCGCCAGGACGGCACATGGGAACGCATTCACGACTTGGTACGGAAACGAGTACGTGTGAAACACGGAAAACGACATCATCAGGCGTCTGGACCAACGAAACGTGTTTCTGGCAAAGCAGTTCCGAGAGCAAGCTGCCTACAGGCACTACTATTGCGGGGGGGCAGATACGCCAAGATTCACGATTGAGGCGGTTGAAGGCCGCGGCAGCTCACGGTAATCTGAGCAAAGTGCTGGCCCTTAGCAAAATTGCGGCGCTCACATCTATTTCCGGAAGAGCCAAGAATAACCGCTTCAAGAATAGTTGCCGCAGGTCCATCAGTGGTGCCCGGAAAAGACAGCGGCTATACTGGAGGGCGCTGCCCCATTGCCAAATGACCGAAATTCCCACAGGTCCTGGAAACGCGCTCGACTTGGACGTGGGATAGGACCAGGAGCAAAGGAAGATGACTCAAACGAGGGAAGAAATCGAGAAATGGGCGACCTTGTCAGATGAGGACTGGGTAGCGCTGCAAGTGCCAAGATTCGCGGCAATCCGCCCCCGTTACTTTCTCTACGCGGAGTCTCTGCAATCGCTTCTCAAACAGGGATGCGCTAAATTTGCGCCTCTGGCCTTGATCGAGGCACGGGTGAAAAGCGTCCCCAGTTTCGCGGAGAAGATCCTCCGCAAACGCAAACTCTATATGCATCCGAAAGGCACATTGCCCGTAGATCCACTGGCCCGCATCACGGACCTCTGCGGCGGGCGCGTCATCACCCAGACTTCGGATCAGGTGCGGACCGTGTGCCAGTTTATCGAGGAGGCGTTCGACATCGACCGGTCCAACAGCGAGGACGTAAGCCAGCGATTGCGTCCTACCGAGTTCGGTTACCGCTCGGTGCATTACATCGTTGCGATCGATTCGAAGAAGCTCCGGGACGCCGGCGTCACGATCGCCATTCCCCCGGAAATCCTTGGACTGAAGGCTGAGATTCAGGTTCGCACGCTACTGGAGCATGCCTGGGCCGACATCGGCCATGAAATGACTTACAAGACCGAACTTAAAGTGCCGGATCGCATCCATCGCCAGTTCGCCTCGCTGGCCGCGGTGCTGGAGGGAGTGGACCGCCAGTTCGGCACGTTGGTCCACGGCTTGGAGGAATTCAAATCCAACTTTGGCGCATACCATGAGCGGAAAGAAGTGGACGCCGAAATTGCCCGGCTCCGCATCGTACACTCTTATGATTCGCACAACGTGGACATGGCCGTGAAGATCGCCCAGCTTGCGCTTTCTGTCGGCAGACACGAGGTTGCCCTGGAAATATTGGAACCCTACGTGGCCCAAGCGAACCAAGGCGTCGAGCGCGTCCGCGGCGTTACCCTGGTGGAAATGCATTGGGATGATCCGCGCAGCCGGGAGTATCTCGAAGGCCGCCGATCTCTTGAAGCGGCCTGTGCCCATCGGCAAAAAGACGCGGAAACGTTGTGTGCGCTGGCTGAAAGCTGGGTACGCGACGACGAGTCCAAAGTTCACGACCTGTTTCATCGGGCGGTCGCCGTAGACGCCACCGAGCCGGTGGCGCTGGTGCGCTACATCGAATTCGAAATCGCCCATGTGTCGAACAATACCGTTGCGCGCCTGGCTGCGCCAATGATCCTTAGCGCGATCGACCGCTGTCGCAAGCAGATCGAAGCCCGCGTAAATCTTCCTTGGGCCTGGGCCAGCCGCGCCTTGCTCCATCTCCTCGTTGAGGAGCCATACGAAGCCCTCGGTGCCGTTGGGCAATTGATTCGACTTTGCGAGCCGCCCGGCGATCCATCGGCCGCCGCGGAGGATATTGCTTCGCCGGGGCGGCCTTCTGCCGCCGGCCGCGCACTGCTGCGCACCTGCGATGCTCTCAAGCGGATTCAGTGCATTCGTGAAAAGCTGCCGGGCTTCGACTGGTGCCAGCGCGCTACTCTGCTTGGCCTGGCCGTTCGCATGAAGGATGCCGAAGCAGCGGAGACCGTGAGAGAGTCAGCCTCCTGGAGTAAGAAAAAGGAGGAGCCGCTCATTTCTCCCACGGAAAGCATCGTCATCCTGTCAGGCGGCTGTGCGCCGGAGGTGCAAAGCGCCATAGAAGCTTTCAAGCCGCTACTGCTCCACGCGTGTAAGGATCTTTCTTTCACACTCCTTTCCGGCGGCACCACTTCAGGAATCAGCGGAGTTGCCGGTGATGTGGCCGAGCAAGCCGGAGGCCGCATTCGCGCCTTCGGCTACCTGCCACGGCTCCTCCCCCGCGACGTCCGTGAAGACACGAATCCCGCGCGGTTCGTCAAGACGTTCAGTTCTCCTGGATCGGACTTCACTCCGCTCGATCCGCTTCAGGGCTGGACCGATATAATCGCCGCCGGTGTTGACCCGCGCCGTGTAAAACTCCTCAGCTATGGTGGTGGAGAGATCTCACGCGCCGAATGCGTCATAGCCCTCGCCCTAGGCGCCCGAGTCGGTGTCGTTGATGATGCGGCCCTGCCGAGAGATCGCCAGTTCAACGACCCCGACTGGCAAGAATGTCCA
>JBEKIK010000059.1:0-7819 GCA_050011795.1 Thermoguttaceae bacterium
GATGCCGGTCACGCCCCCTTCGTTAAGATGATTGTCGCGCCAATCGTATTTCGTTTCCATGGCCTTGATGTACTCCGACGGGATGCCTCGCATATCGGACGTCTCGGCGGTGAGGTATCGACCCTGATTGCGGTTGGCGTCGCCGGCGGCCTGGTAGCCCCAATAATTGTCGGTGATCGAGGAATAGTTGAACAACGAGTCATTGAAGAACTCGGCGAATCGGTTCTCGGTGCTGGCGTAGTCGGCCATTGCCGTCGTATGGTGGTAGGTCAAGTACGTGGAGAATCCGGCCTCGCCGTCGCGGAGGATCCAGTGCCACGTCACGTCGAGCGGCTCGGTCGACGTGGCCGGGTGCTCGGCCGAGATATCGACGAAGTTTGTGCCCGTGCGGTAAGTGTAGGTCTCGCCGGAATTCAGATAGATGCCGGGGCTGCCCTGAATGTCGTAATAAAGGCCCTTGGAGCCGACCATCTGCTGGCCGTCGAATTGGATCGACGTGATCTTTCCGGCCAGGGCGCCGGTGGTGTAGACCTGAAGCGTCAGCGAACCGTTGGCGACCAAATAATAAGAGCCGTGGCTATCGGAGAGGGTTTGAACGGTCGGCGTGGCGGAGGCCGAAGCGGCGAAGGATATGGCGACAACAAAGAGAGCCGGCCCCGCGATACGAGCAATCGCGGTGGTTACCCAAGTGCGCTGCGATCCTACCGATCTACGACAATTCGCCACGGGAAACACGAATGGGTAGAATGTTGATGAATGAATCTTGATAAAGTTGGATTACTTGGAGGCATTTCATCTACCCATGATTAGGGTATATGCCATTTAATATCATCTTATCATGAGAAACGCGTGTACGTCAAGCTTTCTGGAGCTGATGATCACATTTGTACTGTCCCTCGTTTTCGCACGATGTGATCGATCACGTGGTTCTTACCATTGTCATACCTGCCGGAACCTCTGGGCGGCTGCTCGATGACTACTATCTTGGTTAGGAAACTTCTGCTCGTCAGTCGCCCACCAAAAATAATTTGTCGGGAACCCGGCTCCGCAACCACCCACATTGATTATTTTGCTTGGGACGAGATGCGTAATCAAGCCTGGAATTTTGTGAGACGTTTCTATGAGAACGGGGGAGAGTACATCCGCTTCATCACCAACGCGGATATCACCCCAGCGTTCACGTTGTATTACACGGCTCTATGGTCGGCCTACCTCAACCGGCGAACGGTCACAATTTCTGAACGCTCGGGTTTTGGGATTGTGCTGCCACAATCTTTCAAGACGCTTTCCTTTACTGGAATCGCTATGGTAAATGCCCATTCTCGAAATCAAATTCCAAAATACTCGCTAGGCGGAGATGGTGGTCTTCCCACATATTCACGAGGTTTTTCAGATGGATAATCAGCGTTTCCATGCCGTGGTCATCTTCGAAGATCAGCGCGAGCGCAGTGGCCATGAGTGTCTTGCCCAAACCGACGACATCACCGATGACCACGCCGCCGCGCTTTTTAAGATTGGATTGCCCCGATTGGACAATGAAGACGAACTCCGCGATCGGGCAAAGTAGAGCGGATCATCCGCCTTACACACCGTGGAGGTCGCTGGTTCGAATCCAGTGCCGCCCATTTGAACGCTCGTATGGATCGCTTTTGGAACCCGCCGCGATTGCCGCCGACGCCTGCCGCGACGCCGACGATCTGCACGTCCTAGGATTGGCCAAAACAGGACGGGCCGACTACCCGGTGACCGGCGATGACGATCTTCTGATCCTAAAGCGTTTTGACGCTGCCGAATCATCACCCCGCGGCAATTCTGGTCGCTCATGCAACGATAATAGCTTCACAAGAGATGGATAAGGGGAGGCTGCGATTCGGTTTAGTAAAAAATGCAGCCCGTATTACTTATTCGCCAATCAATTTCAAAGCGCGATTGATCACTTGATCCGACAAATACATACCCGACTTTTTTAGGCGTTCCAAGATGGGTTTTACTTCAGGGATAATTTGTCGGCGCTTGCCTAAAAGGATCAATCCCAGCGTGCCATACACTCGAATGCCCAGCAAATTGGCGCAGCGCCGTGCCGCCAGGTCATCCAAGATCGCGATTGTGCCGGGGTGGTTATAAGCCCAATTCAATACGGAAGATTCGCCTGGACCTAGATCCCATCGTTCGATTATCGGCGGCGTCGGCCCGGTTTCAACCACATTAAACAAACTTGATTGTTTGACGGCTAAAACAGTGGTATCGGCCGGGCCAAATTTTTCGATTTCTTCCACCACTGCTCTGGGAATAAATAGAGGTTCGCCCGCCAATTCAATCAAGTCGATAAGTCCCGCGTTGGCCAGAAAGATTAGTGGAGAGGCATTCAGAACGGCGGGCTCAGCCACGGTCTATCTCCTGTTTTAATTCATCGAAGTCAACATGAAATACATCCATTTCATTGCGGGCTAGCGCCTGTAAAAATTCGGCACGGTTCAGTCCGGCTATTTCGGCGGCCTTTTCTTGGGAGATTATTCCCCGGCTGTACCAAAGCATGGCCGCCGCCAGCCGCATTTCACGCGCGAATTCCTCCGGCGACCGCCGCATAGCCACAAACACATCCTCGGGCAGATCTAAAGTTATGGTTTGCATGGCGGTAATACTCCGGAAAATGATACCCTATCTATTTTAACAACTTTCAATTCGATTTCAAAGTGGGAAAGAAATAAAGGATTTATGAGTTTTTTAAACTACAAGTATATTTATCTTTGGAATTGAAAATAAATAATCTCGCTCCCTTTCCTCTTTCAATTAGAATAATTCCCCGTTTCAACTCCGTGGCTTTTTTGATTGATAAAAATATTTCCATGCTACATATAATAGTTTTATTAGGATAACAAATAGCAAAGCACCAATAATAAAACCACTAATATTTACTGAGAAACCAAAATATCTCCCCATTATTGTTACAGACCCATAGCAAAACATTATGAATAGAATGAAAACTATAAATTCAATTATATTCATATTAATACCCTCTTCCCACACAAATTTATTCCGGGGACACAATACTCATTTTGGTAGTTTGCGAAGTTTTGATAGCCTTCCACCTTTCCGTGGTCTTAGTACGCGACCAATGATGCTATCCGGGTAAGATTCCGAAATTCTGAATTGATACGGATTATTCTACCGTGCCACGCCGGTTTTCGCCACCGGCCGCACTTCGCGGATTTTTGCCGTGGGGCGGAGTTGGTCCAGGGCGATGGGGGCTTTGCGATCATCGATGGATAGGTTGCCGGCCTCGTCGCGGACTTCAAGGCGGAGATAGATGAGCGGGGGCACGCGGCTGTCGATGGTCCAGGTGTAGCGCCCGGTGTTTTCCAGGCCGGTGGCGATCGTGGTCCAGGGTCCGCCGGGATTTTGACTGAAGGCAAGAGTGATAGGCCGGTCGGCAAGCATCTTGTCCGAGGCTTCCCAGGCGATAATCAACTGCCCGTCATCCTTGCCTTTGCCCAAGTCGGCCGAGGTGATACGGGCCAGGGGCTTTGTCAGATCGACGCCGACCCAGATTGATGGCAGATCGCCGGATTTTGGCGGGTCTTGGCTCAGGCCCGCCCCGCTTGTGGCCACGATGCGGAACCCATAAATGCCTTCCTCGTCAACGGACACGGAAATGGGGCTGCGGTTGTCGTCGTCCACGGCAAACATCCGCCAGGTGCGGCCGCCGTCGCGGGTGCCCCAGAGTTCCACGCGGCTGACGCCCGACGGGCCGACCGATTCCAAGTCGTAATCCAACTCGAACATTCGCGTATTGATCATCTTGGGCCGTTCGCCCGGCGGAAGCAGGCGCAACTGCGGATCGGTCGGCGTATCGCCGGGTGCTTGATATCGGTTTCCAATGGGCGGATTGACGGCAAGCGGCACCGCGCCCGAGGGCGAATCGACAATATTCGAACGATTGGCCCGGCGGTCGGTTTTGCCGGCTGTTCCGGCGGCCGGATTTTGCGAGGCATCGGCGCTACGGTTGTCACCGCCGGCAAGACTCGGTTTGGGGGCCGCGTCTTGATCGATTTTTACCTGGGCGTGGCTGACCGATTTGTTGCCGGCAGCGTCGGACACTTCAGCGCGGATTTGGATTTCGCGCGCGCCCGGCTGGGGCCACCAGGAAACCTCGCCGGCTTGCACGCCGTCCGAAACGCTGGAGTTCTTTTCGCCAATGGCCACCGTCTGCCAAGGTCCGCCGGGCAATGACCGATATTGCAGAGAAAGACTATCGGGCTTGGGATGAAGTTCGCTGATTTGCCATTGAACGTTGATCTGTCCGGCCTGGCCGCATTGCGCGGTAAGTTGCATGCGAGGGGGCGCGGTGTCGACAATGACCCGCAGTCCGGGAGCGGATATGGTTTCGGGATGGAGTTTTCCCGCCCGATCGACGGTGCGAATCGCAAACCAGTATTCGCCGTCGGTTACGGTGCGGAAAGGGATCTGCTTTTGATTGGGCTGCGCCCGGGCGTATAATTGCCAGTGAGCCCCGTTATCGTGCGAGACCAACAATTGCACTTCCACCGGTTGCCGTGCCGGCTCAGCCGGCTGAGCCACGCTAAAAGGAATGGAAAAGAGCGTTTGCCGCGTGGCAATGGGCGCGGGCAGGGTCGAGGGGCTTGCAGGCGGGCCGCTTTGCGCTTCAGCCGCCGTCGCCGTTAGAACAAGACAAGTGACAAGAGTTGCAAGCCACATGGAGATATTCCTCCGATGGCTGAAGATTATTCCAGCTTTTATCCAACCCCAAATATGAGGGATAAACATGTTCCATGGGTACACAATCCCACAGTGATCGTATCGGAAATAACGATTACACGACTTAAATGGCTAATTCCAAAAACCCTGTATTATTAAGGAATATGTTCATTTGTTATCCACCAGTTTTTTGCAAGGACTGGCAGGATTACTAGTTCATCAGAGGGGAAAGTGGGGAAAATCCGTATCAAGATGATAAACTGGCTGAAATTAATCGCTAGACTTAAAACGAGTTATGAAGATAATGAAATAAGGATAACCATTTTAGGGAAGATCGGGGGTCATTGCTTACCGTGACCTGGGAACAGTTGCGGGCGATGGAGCCGGAGTGGCTGGTAGTTTCATTCGCTTTATTGGCGATTATGACCGCTATTGCCGCCTATGTTATTTTGAAAATCCGAGCCAAGACGCTACAACGCGAACCACGAGCCAGGGAATTACTCTCAAAATTTCGTGAAATGCACTCCCGAGGTGTGCTAACCGACGCGGAATTCCGAACTATTAAAACTGCGTTGGCGGAGCAACTCCAAAAAGAGTTAAATGATAACAGCGAAAGAGGTTAGCTAAACAACGCCGACCTCGCTGGTGCGGAAGAATCGCGCAGTTCTAACGGCTTGAAGGGATACAAGCCCTGTATGACCGAAAACCCAAACCAGTGTACAAACGTAGTAATAGCAGCTTTGACAGGCTCGGATGAAAGTTGAATCGAAAACTAAATGCCGTCCGGCGGCCGCTGAAAGGTGAATTGAAAACTAAAATGCTCTCCGGCATCCGCTGAAAGGAAAAGTAAAGTAATGCCTACAGGTCGAGATTTCACTACCGGCCGCCGCGGAGGCGGACCCGTAAAGAAGAACGCCTTTTGCTCGTTCTGCCGCAAGAGCTATCGTGACGTCGGTCCGCTGGTGGAAGGTCCGGGCGACGTGTACATCTGCGGCGAGTGCATCGATCTTTGCCAATCGATCCTGGAACAAGAACGACGCCGCCGGGGCACCAACAAGCAACTGTTCACCAAGATCCCCACCCCGCGGCAGATCGTCTCGAACTTGGATCAATACGTCATCGGTCAAGAACACGCCAAAAAAATCCTGGCCGTGGCGGTGCACAGCCACTACAAACGATTGATCCACGGCACCTCCGGCTCTGACGTGGATATCGACAAGTCGAACATCCTTTTGATCGGTCCCACGGGCTCGGGCAAAACCTTGTTGGCTCAAACTCTGGCCCGGATTCTCGATGTCCCCTTTGCCATCGGCGACGCCACCACTTTGACCGAGGCCGGGTACGTGGGCGAAGACGTGGAGAACCTGCTGTTGAAACTTCTGCACGCGGCCGATTTCGATTTGGAATCCGCCCAGCGCGGGGTGCTTTACATCGACGAGATCGACAAGATCGGCAAGACCAGCCAGAATATCTCCATCACCCGCGACGTGTCGGGCGAAGGCGTGCAGCAGGCCCTGTTGAAAATGCTCGAAGGCACCGTGGCCAATGTGCCGCCCCAAGGCGGACGAAAACATCCCGAGCAACAATACATCCAGATGGACACCTCGAACATCCTCTTCATCTGCGGCGGCACGTTCGTGGGCCTGGAAGACATCATTGCCCGACGCATGGGAAAGCGCACTATCGGTTTCACCCAGGAGGGCGTAAGCCGGGATCAAATGGAACTGGGCGACCTGCTCCAGCAAGTCACCTCCGACGACATCCTGGAATATGGGATGATTCCCGAGCTGATCGGCCGGCTGCCGGTGGTCTCGACCCTCAGACCGCTGGACCTGGATTCTATGATCCGCGTGCTGACCGAGCCCAAGAATGCGCTGGTAAAACAGTATCAAGCCCTGTTTGCCATGGAAAACGCGGAACTGGGCTTTACCGAAACCGCGCTAAAGGCCATTGCCCAGCGGGCCATGGAAAAAGACACCGGGGCCCGGGCCCTGCGATCGATCGTGGAAGAGATCATGCTGGAGATCATGTACGAATTGCCCGACCAGCCCGCTGGCACGCAATATCTGATAAAGGACGAGAACGTTTACGGCCGCCAACCCGCCCTGCCGCTCCGCGCCGAAGCGAAATCGGCGTAGAAAATCAATACGCGTCATTTCCCAAGCCGCGTCTCCTCCCTCGCGGCTTGTTTACTTTACTGTCTTTGCGGCACTGGATTGACGCCCGGGGGTGGAGACGCCGGCGGCTGGACATTCGGATTGGCCAGATTAACCGCCGCCGCGCCGGGAATTTGCGGCATGGTCCAAAGTTCGGCCGTGTTGCCCGAAAGTCTGTTGATCTCGACCGGCCCGAGGTCGATGCGGATGGAGAATTGAGCCGACAGGCAATTGACCGTCACCACGCCGGGCATGACAAGGCCGCTAAGCGGATCGCGCCGGTGCCCGCTGGACACGGCGCCGGCCAAGAGAATCCCCTGTGCGTTGTAGATATACTGTTCCAGCACCCAACCTTGCGCACCATCGAAAATGCTGACCTTGGTGACCGGGCCATCGGGCGTTTCTCTAATCGTGTTGATCCTCAGTCGATCGCCTTGCAATGGAAACGGTCCTTGGTGCGGCAAACCCGGATCGATTTCGCTTACGCCCAAGGCCTCGATAAGCCAATCGGGCTGGACGGGGATTGAAAATTGGGCCGGACTGTTTGCATATTGATCGTGGCGGCAATAATAAATCGCCGGCGGTTGGCTGCGCCGAACCCAATACCAAAACACCTCTGGATTTGAACCTAAGTCGACCTCCGCACCGGTCAAGCCCGAGGCGGCGCGAAGGCGGAAAAAATTCGGCCGCCCAAAGGCTATTTTTGCCGAAAGCGCGGGAATGCCCGACCCGGATAGCGTGGCATGGCCGGTGTAAAATGATTTGATCCGCGAGTTATTGCCGTTTACCACTTGAATAAGCTGATCCAGCGTCGGCGAAGGCGGCAGTGCCCGAGGCAACGGCGGCGATTGCGGGCGCAACATGTTCGGACAGCTTGCCCCGCTCAGGGCAAACATACCGACTACCACCAGAAGTAACAGGCGAGATAGTCGCATGGGAAAATGTGG
>JBEKIK010000060.1:0-7759 GCA_050011795.1 Thermoguttaceae bacterium
AAACCGATAAGCCCTTGAACGTGAAATTGCCCGAGACTTTTGCCGGCGTACCGGTCTTGGCGCAAGGCCGCGCAGGAGGAGGGGGAGGAAGCAGAACCGGCGGCAGCTCCACTAGTGGCGGGGGAAATCAAAGTATGGGCGGCGGCATGGGCGGTATGGGAGGCGGGATGGGAATGTTCAACGTCCCACCTGAAAAAGTCGGCCAACTCCGCTTGCCCACCGTCTGCCTGGAACATGGCAAAGGCGAGCCTAACGAGCGCATCCCTTACGAAATCAAACCTCTTGAAAGCGTCACATCCAAGCCGGCCGTTGCGGAACTTTGCCGCTCCTTGGGCAGGGGCCAAGTCAACCAGCGGGCAGCCCAGGCGGCAGCGTGGTTCTTGAACAACGACATGAGCTGGCAAGAATTGGCGGCCAAGCGCTACCGCCATGCCAATGGCATGATGGGCGATCCGTACTTCAGCCCGCTGGAGATTCAAACCGGCATGCAACTGGCCAAAATGGCAGTCAGGGCGGCTGAAGAAAAACATCAACAAAAACTGCAGCCCGGCGCTACCGACGAAACCTCGCCAAAACTAAAATAGCCCGGCGCTACCGACGAAACCTCGTTAAAAGTAAAATAGCCCGGCAATCGCCGTGCCCTCCAAATCGGGCAAAAAACGCATTACAACCCCGCGGACGCCTATCCGCGGGTTTTTTTATGTGCGTAACGCTGTATGTAGTAATAAGTTGTGATATGATAATTTTGTGATAATAATTGATGTTTTATCACAAGAAATATTCTTATGGAGATATCTGACTAATTTATTCGGGACAGTTACAATAAAAGAATTGGACTAACAAAAAACTTCCTCGAGGTCCCATGTGAAGCACAGTTTTGCCCGCCTTGAAAAGAGTGCCGAAAAGACAGCGGCCAGTGGGCTCCAGCGAGCCTTATTGGCCGCCCGAACGGCCGAGGAAAACCGCGGCACTGACATAGTCCTGCTCGACATGCGCGAGTTGACCTCGATGTTCGATTTTTTCCTGATCATAAGCGGCTCAAGCCGTCGCCAATTGCACGCCATGAGTGAGGAAATCGACCGAGTCCTGGCCGATGAGGGCGACCTGCGTCTGGGAATCGAAGGCTACGGCGAAAGCCGCTGGATACTGCTGGACTATGGCGACGTGGTCGTGCATCTATTCGAACCCGAAACCCGGGCCTACTACGCGCTGGAACAACTCTGGGGCCGCGCCAAACGCGTCCCTTACGAATATACCCAATCATAAAGCCGCGACCGTCGGTCGCGCACTGAAATGGGACCCATGATCGCGCAATGAACCGCGACTGTCGGCCTCGCAAAAAACGCGACCAACGGTCGCGGCTGTATAAATAATCCGATATGAACATTCTCACCGAATTGAAATCGCGTTTTCGGGCCGCATTGACCGGCTTGATCGATTCGCCCGATGAGTTTCTCGATCAGGTCCGTCCCAGTCAGGACCCGAAATTCGGAGACTATCAGGCGAACCTGGCCATGTCCTTGGGCAAACAACTGAAGCGCTCGCCGCGCAACGTGGCGGCTGATATTGTCCGCCGGCTGGACGTGGCGGACATTTGTCAACCGCCCGAAATCGCCGGTCCCGGTTTTATCAATCTGCGGCTAAAAAACGAGTGGCTCGTCCGGATGCTGAATGAGGCCGTTGGGGATCCGCGCTTGGGGATTGCGCGGGTCGAGCGAAAGCGGACTTTCGTGATCGACTATTCCGCCCCCAACGTGGCAAAGCCCATGCACGTGGGCCACATCCGCTCGACGGTCATCGGCGATGCGCTGTGCCGCACGCTGGATTTTCTGGGCCATCGGGTGATAAGCGACAATCACATCGGCGATTGGGGTACGCAATTCGGCATGATCCTTTATGGATACAAACATTTCCTCGACAAAGAAGCATACAAGAAAAATCCCGTTTTAGAACTCGCCCGGCTGTATCGGCTGGTGCGGCAAATAATGGAGTATCAAGAAAAAAATCAGGCCGGCGGGAATGCGGAGTCGGAAATCGCCCGGCTCTCGCGCGGACACCCGGACATCAATGCCGCCGTGCTCAAAGAAACCGCCAAATTGCACGCCGGCGACGCGGAAAATCGCCGCTTGTGGGAGGAATTTCTGCCCTTCTGCGAAGACGAAATCAATCGCATCTACAAACGCCTGGGCGTCCATTTCGATCACACCCTGGGCGAAAGCTTTTATGAGGACCGTCTGGCGGCAGTGGTCGATGAATTGCTGGCCAAGGGCATCGCCCGGGAAAGCGACGGAGCGATTTGCATTTTTTTTCCCGTCCAAGAGGCGCCGATGATCGTGCGCAAGCAGGACGGGGCGTTCTTGTACGCCACCACCGATCTGGCCACCATCCGTTATCGCATGGAAACCTGGCAAGGCGACGCTATTTTGTACGTCGTCGATCATCGGCAGAGCCTGCATTTCCAACAGCTTTTCCAGGCGGCAAAGCTGTGGGGTTACGGCGGCGTGGAGTTGCAGCACGTCAGTTTCGGCACGGTCTTGGGCGAGGACGGACGGCCGTTTAAAACGCGGTCCGGCGATATCGTCGGATTGGAAAGCCTGCTGGACGAAGCCGTGCGCCGGGCAGCGGAGATCGTCGCCGCCAACGACGACGCCAAACCCGACGGCCCGGAAATTTCGCCCCAAAGCCGCGCTGAAATCGCCGAGTGCGTGGGCATCGCCGCCTTGAAATACGCCGATCTTTCCCAGAACCGCACCAGCGATTATGTGTTCAGCTACGACAAGATGCTGGCCATGAACGGCAACACGGCCACCTACATGCAATATGCCTACGCCCGGGTCCGCAGCATCTTTGCCAAGGGCAACGTCGATGCCCGGGCTTTGCGATCATCCGGGGCGGCCGTAAATCTTGCCCTGGCTGAGAAAAAAGCGGAACGAGACGCGGAACGGGCTTTGACCTTGGAACTGCTCCGCTTTGCCGAGGCCTTGGATCTGACCGCGGCCGACTATCGCCCCAACCAGTTGACGGCCTATCTGTTCGAGCTGGCCAATCGCTACTCGACTTTTTTCGAGCAGTGTCACGTGCTGCGGGCCGAAAGCGAGCTTCTGCGTCAAAGCCGCCTGCTGTTGTGCGACTTGACCGCCCGGACCATCCAAAAAGGCCTGCAACTGTTGGGCATTAAGGTAGTAGAGAAAATGTAGTGCCTCAATCGACCTGTTTTCATGCGTTGGGTGCCATGGCCACGCTTGCATGGCCATGGCATGCACCAGCCACATGCTCACGCGAGCGTGAGCATGGCACCCATCAATTCAGGTCGGTTGAGGCAGTAGGGGGATATTCCCTGCTCAGTGCTTGCTGCACGGCACGGTCGATATCTTGGGGATCGACGGGCGTGTCGCCGCCTAAGGTGTTTAGGAGTTTTCCTTGGCGATCGTAGATGCGTAGGAAGGGGATTCCGTCCCCTTTGATGTCAAATGCCTCGGCTGACTGCTCGCTGGCGCCAAAACGACTGATAAAGTTGGGAAAATTCGCCCCTTTTTCGGCAAGAAAGCGACGCACAATAGGCTCATCAGACGGATCGTCAAGATTCACGGCGGCGACTGCCAATCCGCGTTCGGCCCAGCGCTCATGGAGTTCCACCGCGTGGGGAAACAATTGCACGCAGGGCGGACACCAGGTGGCCCAAAAATCGATCAGCACTACCTTGCCGCGGTGCTGAGCGACGAATTGGGCCAAACCATCGGCATCGATCGATGGCAGTTTTTCTCCGGGAAATTCCATATTGCCACTCCGGGCCGCGCATCCGAGCACGGCTAACGCCAATAACCAAGGAATAATGCTTGAAGGGTAAATATGTTGCGATTTTGAAATATTGATCCCTCCGTCTGACATTCCCGCGCCGGAGCGTGGGAACGAGTGTACCTATGACCTATCACCTATAACCTAGCACCTCTATGATGACATATCATTTCTTATCTTCGTACTTGATGCTGCAGCCTAGATGTTTGGTTACGGTCTCGGGCGGAGTTTTTCCGGCCAAAAGTGCGTCAATTGCGTCGCGGAGATGATGTTTTTTGACTCCGTCGGCCTTCATGTTGTCATCGACCCCGCCCATGTAAGCAAGTTTGCGGTTTTGATCGAGGACGAATACGTGCGGCGTAGTCGTAGCGCCGTAATCGCGCCCGATTTTCTGCGTCGAGTCGTAAAGGTAGGGAAAATTGAATCCTTTCGACTTGGCGCGTTCCTTCATTTTATCGAGACGGTCTTCGGGAATGTTGTTCACGTTCACGGCGATTAGCCGCACGCCTTTGCTTTCGTAATCCTTTTGAAGAGCGATAAGGCGATCCTGGTAGGCCTGGGCCACGGGGCAGTGATTGCAGGTGAAAACCACGACCGCCAGCTTGGCGTCTTTATAGTCGGATAGGCTGTGCGGTTTGTCGTCCACTCCGACGATGCCGGTCCAATCGGGCGCGGCGTCGCCGATCTTCAGACCAGCGGCCTGGCTCAACGCACTCATGAAAAACATCGGTCCTAATATGAGCAATAGGAGATTGAGGGGATGAAACATGGAAGGCTCCTTAATGGTGTGAAACGGTAAAAAATGCACCAGTTTACTGATGTTGCCGCAACGGATGCCGCAACAAAATCATTAGCGGACGCCGGCAAGAAGGCAAGTCTCTAACGGGTGGTTGTTTACCGGCCGCCACGCATTGCCCGGGGTGGATGTTGTAAATAGGCAACAAGGTTTCCGCCGCGGCCGCCATAATGCGAATAATCAGCCGGGGATGTTAAATAGCGGAAGTGAAAGATTTGCCCGAGAATCGTTATTGAACTAGATTTATGATAGCGATCCGGTCCTTGGACGGCGCAACAAGCTTTTCAGATCGAGTCATAACATTCTCATCTCTTGACGAAAACAAAAAGTCCGTGGTTGCCGAGTTGACTGAAAACATTGGCGGCTGGGAGCAAATCACCGGCGCGCTGGATGAAATGCGCGTTTGCCATGAAGAAAATCTGGCTTTCTTCAGCGGCGTATTCGACCAGTTGGACTCGTTGTGCGTATCGCTTTTATCGCGGGAACAACAGTTGGAAAACCTGACCCGGCAAATCGCGGAAAGCACCCGGCAAGCCGAGTCTTCGCCCGCGGTCAAGCCTCCGTCCGGAGTTGCGGCCGCGGCATCGGGCGACCCGGTGCTGGAATCGGTATTGGCCCAATTTGAATTATTACAGTAAGACCGTTTATTCCGCTGTTCGGAAACCGCGGAACAAATTAACAGTTAATGAGCGGCATTACGCCATGAGATCATTTTTCCCGAAAAATATGCTTTATTTTTTAATCCTCGGCCTCACGAGCGTCGCGCTGTTGCTTGGCGCGGCCGTATGTCTCCCTGCATCGTGGCCGGACAAACCGGTATTTATCGGCGCGGCGGCAGTTGGAATGGTTGTTGGAACAATTGTAAGCGGAATAAAGAGGATGAGGGATGAAGGATGAATTAGGCAACGGAAAATAGCGAAATCAAGAATGCAAAATGCGGAAATAAAAAACTGATAACTGAAAACTGATGACTGATAACTCATGAACGTTGAACAAGCCATTTTCACTTCCGCGAAAACTGACTATGCGGTCGGGTATCAGGTGATCGGGCGCAGTGCCGGGGTTCATCAGCTTGATGTCCGGGAGTTGGCCGTTTGGTGTCCTTCGCACGACTCGCTTTTGGAACAAAGCGCGGATGCGGTGAGTTTCAATTTTCATCCCTTGCCCAGCGGGGCCTATTGCGTATCGCGGACCGTGCCAGCCGGTTGGGAATACAGCGGGCGCGGCGGGATGCGGGTGTATACGCATTGTTTGATTGTCCGGCCGGAGGTATTGGATCGTTTTGCCAATAATCCCTTCGCGCTTTTGCAGGCGGCCGCGTCGGCCGGGGCCTTGGAAATCCGCGATCCCATCCCCACACGCTTGGAACCCTTGTGTTTGCCGGGCGGGGCGGCGCCGGTGGATCAATCGCTACTGATTCGCCTGAGCGATCGACCGGGCCCATCGGCCATGGCCGTTTTGATCCAAGCGGCGCTGGATGCGGCATGTTTGGCCGTTACCTGCGAGCCGCCGCCCTGTGAATTGTTCGCGGGACTTTTCAATTGCCTTCCGCCGCCTGGCCGATTGGATTTTTCCTTTTCCACGGGTTTGAAATTCTCCGGACGCCGGCCGTTCCGCTTGATTGCCCTGTCGAAGGACCCCGGCGAGCAACGTTGGATTGCACATCAGAACAACGTGACCGTACTGGATTTGACGCCGGGCAAACCCCTGCCTAAAATTCCCATCGACGGTTGGGCCCGATTCATCCAACGTGTATTGGCCTCTGACCGGTCCTCGTTTTTGGCGGCCCAATTATCCAAGAGGCGATTCGATCTGAAACCCGATGATCTGCCCGCTTTGGGTCTGCAATTGCTGGAAGACTTGGAAACATCGGCATTTTCGGATTCGGGGCGGACGATTGCCAAGCCGAAAAACAAAAAGGAAATTCAACAAGCTCATGCCGCGCATCGGCAATTTCAAAAAACTCAGATTCAGTCCGAGGGCCCATCTGCCCGTCTTGCCGTCGAGGCGCCTTCGGCCTGCCTGCACTACGAATCGCAGGAAATGATGGAAAAACTCGAACTCTTGGACGACCTTGTCTACGATGCCATCAGCGGACGCCCGGGTGCGCTCGAGCAATTGCAGACCCTATGGCCGGCGCTCAGCGAGGAATTGGACTACCAGATGCTGTCCGAATCGCGCGAACAGTATCTGCGATTTGCCTTGACGATTTGGGAAGGTTGCGTGGATGACTACAATATCCGCAATCCGGCCAAGGCGGTTCAGGCCCTGGATGTGTTGTGTCTGCTATTTGAAGAATAGGGTTCAGAGAGTAGGGTTCAAGGGGCAGTGGACAGGATTCTGGATATAACTTCTTTCAGAGCCGGGCCGTGTCGGCCCGGTTGCATTTTGAGTCTACCGGACCGACACGGTCCGGCTCTGCTTTTGTGCCGGCGCTGCTTTTATGTGGCGGCAAGTGCAAGAACTAACCACCCGGCGGAAACGTACGGTAGGCATGGCAACTCATTTCCAGGACGAGTTAGGAATAGAGGATTGAGGGTTTTTCCAGTGGATCCATGCCTTACCAATACCTATATTGGTGGGGTTGGGGATTTTTTAGGAAATATGTTATACTAGTCTCTTTTAATCATGCCCTGACCGGTTTCTGCCCGGTTTGTATAGCCTCAGGTTTAAACGAGTCTCCTTATTCTGGAGTAGATGGTGATGAGCCAACAGCAAGGTCCGGCAATGATCGAAGCCGATAGGCTTTCAAAATTCTTCGGCGATTTCGCGGCAATCAGAGATGTAACGTTCAAAATCCATAAAGGCGAGGTGGCGGCCTTTCTCGGTCCAAACGGGGCGGGCAAAAGCACGACCATGAAATTGTTGACCGGGTATTTGGCCCCATCCGCGGGCGTGGCCCGGATCGCAGGGCACGATATGGGACGAGATCGGCTGGCCGGGTCGGCCTGCCTGGGCTATCTACCCGAAAACGGACCGCTTTATCCGGATATGTCGCCGCGGAGCCTGCTTGGCTTCTTTGCCGACGCCCGGGGACTGACCGGGGCCAGAAAACAACAAAGGATCGATGCCGTGGTCGAGCTTTGCGATTTAGGCAGCGTGATCGGCAAGCCCATCGGCAAGCTATCGCGGGGGTATCGGCAGCGGGTGGGCATGGCCCAGGTCTTG
>JBEKIK010000061.1:0-7690 GCA_050011795.1 Thermoguttaceae bacterium
AACCTGTTGACCAACGCCCTGGACAGCCTCGACGACGACGGCACGGCGCGAATCGAGCTTGGCGCGCGGGACGATTATGCCGAGATAACCGTGACCGATAACGGCTGCGGCATGGAGGCCGACGTGCTTAAGCACATTTTCGAGCCGTTTTTCACGCGCCGCCGTGGCGGACAAGGGACCGGCCTGGGATTGTCGATCAGTTACCGGATCGTTTCCGACCACGGCGGAACCATCGAGGGCACAAGCGCGGGCGCGGGCCAAGGCGCCACGTTCCGCGTGCAATTGCCGATACGTCAATCACGGCAAGAATCATATAAGGAGACCGACCATCGCCGCCAAGCCGCCTAAAAAGTTGAAATTGTTATTTGCCGACGACGAAAAATCGCTTCAGGAAGTGATGCGTTTAGAACTGCCCAGGATGGGACACGAAGTGACGGTCTGTCCCGACGGCACAACGGCCGTAGCCGCGCTGGAGCGCAACACCTACGATTGCATCCTGGTCGATCTGGACATGCCGGGCCTGAAGGGGATGGAGGTAATCGCCCGGGCGAAACAGCTCTCGCCCGACACCGAGGCGGTGATCCTTACCGGCAAATCGTCGCTGGAAACCGCCATTGCCGCGCTTAAGCAGGGCGTGTTCGATTATCTGACAAAGCCCTGCAAGCTAGTCGATCTCGAGGCCGTGCTCATGCGCGTAGCCGAAAAACGCGAATTGACCAACAAATATCGGGCGCTCAAGCAGCGCCTTAAACGACTGGAAGGATCATCCGATCTGATCGGGGATTCGGAAAAAATGCGGCAAGTCGGACGGCTGATCGCCAAAGTCGCGCCGAGCGACTCGACGGTGCTGATTCTGGGCGAGACGGGCACGGGCAAGGAACTTGCCGCCCGGGCCGTTCACGACCGGAGTTTGCGCGCGGACATGTCCTTTGTGCCGGTCAATTGCGGCGCACTGCCCGAGAATTTGATCGAAAGCGAGTTGTTCGGGCACCGCAAAGGGGCTTTTACCGGGGCCGACGAGCATCGCAGCGGACTTATCGAGTTGGCGGACGGGGGCACCCTGTTTCTGGACGAAATCGGCGAATTGCCCAAGTCCTTGCAGGCCAAACTGCTGCGATTCCTGGAAAGCGGGGAAATCCGCCGGGTGGGCGATAACGAGTCGTTCAACTGCGACGTGCGAGTGGTCTCGGCCACGAACCGTCATCTCGATGAAATGGTGGCGGCCGGCGAGTTCCGCGAAGATCTTTGGTATCGCATCAACACCTTTGAAATACAACTGCCGCCGCTAAGGGATCATTTCGAAGACGTGCCGCTGTTGGCCCGGCATCTGGCCGTGCGTTTTGGGGCAAGGATTGCCGCCGATGACGAGGTTCTCACGCCCGAGGCGCTGGAGGCCCTGTGCCGGCACTCATGGCCGGGCAACGTACGCGAACTGGCCAACGTGATCGAACACGCCATGATCCTGTGCGAGAGTTTGCCGATCGATCTGGAGCATCTACCGCACCGTTTTATCTCTCCTTGCATGTCTGTGCCCATGAACCGGCCAATGAACGGTCAAAGCGGCAATCTTCGCGAAATGGAAATACAGGCCATCCACGAGGCCCTGGCCCGGCACAACGGCAACAAACCCAAAGCCGCCGAAGAACTCGGCATCAGCCTGAAAACGCTCTATAACAAACTTAATCAGGCAACAACGATGAGCAAGACAGCGTAACGGAAAAACTCCCGTTGCAAACTCCGGGGCTAAACGAAGAATACGACATTATTCATAACGTTCAATAGCCATCAACCTTTCTTTTCCCTCCGTCGATCCACCTCCCGGCTGACGACTTGACCCACGCGGTCGGCGGCGCGATTTACGGCGGCCATCAAATCCACGTCCAGGTCTTCCACCTTGATGGTTTTACCGCCTTTTAAATTGACCAGGATGCGGCACTGTTTATCGATGCCCCGGCGCGGTCCGTTCACGTCTTCCAAGTGCACCTGGACGCGAGTAATCCATGAGTTGAACTGTTCCAGGGCGAAATTCATCCGCCGCTGGACGTGCGATTCGGTTGCTTCGTCAAGATAGAGATTTTGAGAGCGAATATCGAGTTCCATAAAAATCCTCTTCAGTGCATCTTACAACATCCCTTAACAACTATATAAGCGACGCTTGTGTGGAGCAATCTTATAGTGATTTCAACTTCGATTAATGACCTGACTGCGTTCCCCTATTGCAGATCGTGCGGTTTATAGGAATTGAAATACGCCGAAATACTATTTATTTACTCTCGTCATACCCTCCGCAAAGTGGGGTTTTATGAATAAACTGCTTGCTGTTTTGAAAATGTATAAAACATATCCCGTCTTTTCCCTATCTTATTACAGTTATCATGCCATGCTTGATCATAAGCTAATCTAATGATAAGATATTGTTATGAACATCGAAACGCTCCGTATATTTTGTGACGTGGTCCAACATCAAAGCTTTTCCCGCGGGGCCGTGGCCAACGAAGTCAGCCAATCGGCGGCCACGCAATCGGTGCATCGCTTGGAGTGTTATTTTGGAGTGCAATTGGTCGACCGTTCAAAGCGTCCTTTCGTGCTGACGCCGGAAGGGCAAGCCTGTTTCGAGGGTTTTCGCGAGGTATTGGAATTATACGATTCGGTTGAAGCCCGAGTTCGCTCCTTGCGCATGGAAATCAGCGGTTTGGTGCGGGTAGCGGCGATTTATTCGGTCGGCCTGCACGACATGAGCATTTGCATGCAGGAATTCATGCGCAGCCATCCCAAGGCCAAGGTGCGTTTGGAATATCTGCATCCGAACAAGGTGTACAACGCCGTGCTCAACGCCGAGGTGGACTTGGGCATAGTTTCCTATCCCGTGGCATCGCCCGATTTGAACGTGATCACCCTGCGATCGGAAAAGATGGTCGTGGTATGTCCGCCGCAGCATCCGCTGACGCGCCACAAAGCCGTTACCGCCGAGCACCTGCAAGGCGAGGATTTCGTGGGTTTCGATCGCGACTTGAGCATTCGCAAGGAGATCGAACGGCAGTTCCGGCAGCGCGGGGTAAGCGTGCGGGTAGTCATGGAATTCGACAATATCGAAACCATCAAGCAGGCGGTGCAAATCGGAGCGGGCATCAGTATTTTGCCGGAGCCGACTGTCCGGGCGGAAACCAAAGCCGGCTCGCTGGTTGCAATACGCCTGATAGCGCCCGAATTGAAGCGTCCCATTGGAATCATCCATCGCCAGCGCAAAGTTTTTACTCCCACCGTGGGCAAGTTCGTGGAGTTGCTCCAGCAGTCGCAAAAGAACGTCGCGGAGGAACCATGATGCGCGAGGCCGAAGTGCCCGTCACCTTCCTGCCGGCCGGCAGAACGGTTTATGTGCTGGCGGGAACTCGAATAATCGAGGCGGCCGCCGAGGCGGGCATCATCCTGGATTCGCCTTGCGGCGGGGAAGGAATTTGCGGCAAATGCCGGGTGCGGCTGGAAAACCCGTTCCTCGAACCCGGGCAAGCTGAAAAAATATTTTTTTTACCGGACGAAATTCGCCTGGGATTCCGGCTGGCGTGCCAGACTGAACTTCGCCAACCGATGACGGTTTTCGTACCCGAAACCTCGCTTGTGGCCGCGAAGCATCAGATACTCGTCCACATTGAAAAAACGGCCGTGACGGCGGAGGATCGGCCCATCGGTCTCGAACAAGGCGTAGCCGCGGCCGGGCAATTTGCCGTCGCTTTTGATATCGGCACCACTACTCTGGCAGCCATGCTGCTCGAGGCGAATATGAAGAGTGAACGGGCGGTTGTGTCGCGATTAAATCCACAGACCCGCTTTGGCGACGATGTTCTTTCGCGCATTTTCTTTGCCCGAGAAAATCCCCAAGGTCTGCAAATCCTTCACGAGTCGATCGCAAGGGCTGTAAATGAAATGATCGGCGAGTTGTGTTCTCAAGCGGGAATCAAGCAAGATGATATTTCCGTTCTTACTTTTTCCGGAAATACCACTATGCAGCACCTGCTTTGCCGCGTGGATACCAGTTCGTTGGGCACAATGCCCTTTGTGCCGGCATCGCGTTTCGGAATATCCTATAGTGCAGGCGAATTAAGGTTACACGTCAATCCCCACGCCCGGGCTTATGTTTTTCCAATTATCGGCGGATTCGTGGGCGGGGACACGGTTGCCGGCATTTTGGCAACCGAGTTGACCAATAGGCCGGGCCCTGCGTTGCTCGTCGACATCGGCACCAACGGGGAGATCGTGCTTTGGGCCGGGGGAAAATTGACCGCCGCGTCGACGGCCGCCGGGCCGGCCTTCGAGGGCGCACGCATCTCCTGCGGAATGCGCGGCAGCATCGGTGCTATTGAAAAGGTTATCGTAGACGGACGGCTGCGGATCAATGTGATCGGCAATGCTGCGCCGGCCGGGCTTTGCGGTTCGGGTTTGATCGACCTTGCCGCCGAACTGCTGCGGCACAAAATCCTCAGCCCCCAAGGGAAACTGCTTCCTCCCGATCAATTGCCCGGCGACGTTTTGCCCGACCTTAGGCGGCGCATTGTGCTCAACGACGGAAAAGTGGCTTTTATGCTGGTGTCTGAGGAAGAGTCGGCCACGGGCAAGGCGCTGGTCCTTACGCAGCGGGACTTTCGCGAACTGCAACTGGCCGCGGGCGCGATTCGCGCAGGCATTGGAATTTTGCTAAACCACGCCGGGCTAAAACCGCAAGATTTACAGGAAGTGTTCATTGCCGGCGGGTTCGGCAACTTCATCCGCCGCAGCAATGCCCAACGCATCGGGCTTTTACCGGACCAGATCGAGCATCATCGCATATATTATCGGGGTAATACTTCGCTGGCCGGGGCACGCCTGGCTGCCCTTTCGCTCCGCGCCCGGCGCTTGGCGGAAGATATCGCCCGGCAGACCGAACACGTCGATCTTTCAAACGATCCCGGTTTTCAGGAAACATTTGCCGAGGCAATGATTTTTCCGACAGAATGATTCAGGACAATATCGCAATGCACAGGCCAACGACAAAGGAATTCGAGTATCATCACACCGTAACGCACGACGAGATAGACGAACTAGGGCATGCCAACAACGTGGTTTTTGTGGCATGGATGCAAGCGGCGGCAATTGCGCATACAAAGGCTCTGGGATGGACGGCAGAAAAGTATAAGCAGATGGGGGCAGGCTGGGTTGCCCGTTCGCATACTATCGATTACCTACAGCCGGCATTTGCGGACGATAAGCTGATCGTGCGGACTTGGGTGGCAAACATGAAAAAAGTCACTTCCATCAGGCGATATCAAATTATCCGGGAATCAGACCGGCAAGTTCTGGCAAAGGCTGAAACAAATTGGGCATTCATCGATTACGCAACCGGCAAGCCAAAACGGATCCCAGCCGAAATCATCGGCTTGTACAAAGTGACCGATCGGTGATCTAGGGATTGGGGATTAGGGGTTGGGGATTAGGGCCTAGAGGCCAGAGAATCAAACTTCTAGTCTCTTGTTCCTAATCCCTAATCCCTAGCTCCTATCAGTGATGCCCGCAGCCCGGGCAGCCGCCGCCGCGGGGGACGTTGGGATTTTCGATGGCGAAACCTTGGCCCATCGGGCCGTCGACGAAATCGATGGTCGCCCCGTCGAGATGCAGGGCCATTTTCTTTTTCGTCACTATGTTGATGCCGTGCTGCTCGAAGCGGGCGTCGATTGCCGGATCGAATTGGTTCTCGAATCCCAGCGTATATTGAAGGCCGGCACATCCGCCGCCGGCAACGCCCATGCGGAGCATGGTGGTGGATTCCAGTTTTTGCGATTCCATAAAGCGTTTGATTTCGGTGGCCGCGGTTTCGGTCAGGATGATAGGCATTTTCAAAACTCCGGAAGTAGATTTGTAACGGTCGATATAAGTATTTTAACCGGAAATCAGGGGAAAGCAAAGGGATTAGTGGGCAGTGGGCGCTGGGCAGTGGACAGTGGGCAGTGGGCGGTGGACAGGGGACGATAAATTGGACTACAATAAGGCGTCGATTTAAGCGGATTTACAAGCTCTAAGGAAATGAAGGAGCCATGTATGAAGGAGCGAACTCTTAATCGGCGTGACGCTTTGCGTCTTGGCGCCGGGCTTGCCGGCGCGACGGCTTTCGGATCTATGTTATTCTCATCAACCTTGAAGGCCCAGAATACCGGGCCGAAGGCGCGGATATTCGATGTCGGCGATTACGGCGCAGCCGGTGATGGAAAAACTCTTGATACGGCCGCCATCCAGCGGGCGATCGACGAAGCCGCGGCCACGGGCGGCGGCGCGCAGGTGTTGATTCGCGGCGGTCATCGCTACCTTGTCGGCACCCTGGAACTTAAAGGCGGCATCGATTTCCACCTTGCCGATGACGCGGAGTTGGTCGTCAGCACCAACCAGGCCGATTATAAGAGTCCGGGAGTGATCACCGCTCGCGAAGCCCGGGGTCTGAAAATATCGGGAACCGGCAAGATCAACGGCCGGGCCAAGGAGTTCATGAAGCGCTATGACAAAGAAAACCAGTGGTGGCTGCCGGCTGCCTTCCGGCCGAAGATGTTCGTATTGACCGCCTGCAAGGATCTTGAGATTCGCAACATCACTTTCGGCGATGCGCCCGAGTGGGGGCTGCACATGATCGGATGCCAGGGAGTGCTGGTCGATAACCTGAAGATACGCAACCTGCTGGACGTGCCGAACTGCGACGGCATCGATCCGGACCACTGCCGGGACGTCGAAATCCGCAACTGCAATATCGTTTGCGGCGACGATGCGATCGTGGTCAAGACGACGCGGCAGACTACGGACTACGGGCCGTCGGCGAATATCCGCGTCGCGGACTGCGTAATCGAGACGCAGGACGCCGGAGTGAAGATCGGAACGGAAACCACCAGCGACATCCACGACGTCGTTTTCGAGCGCTGCCAAATCCGTTCGAGTTCCCGGGGTATCTGCATCCAACTCCGCGATGAAGCCGACGTATACAACATCGAGTTGCGCGACATCACGTTCGTTTCGCGTTATCACTCCGATCCGTGGTGGGGCCGCGGCGAGGCCATCTCGCTAACGGCCATCCCGCGCGGTGCGGAGACAAAAGTCGGGTCCATCCACGACGTGCGAATCCAGAACGTCAGCGGCCGGGCCGAGAACAGCGTGCGGGTGTGCGGCAGCGCCGAGAGCCGCATTAAGAATATCAGACTCGAAAACGTGGCCGTGACGCTCGACCGGTGGACGTCTTACCCGGGCGGATTATTCGACAACCGGCCGACAAAGGTCTACGCCGAAATCGAGCCCCATGGCAACCCGGGCTTTTTCATCCGCGATACCGACAATGTCATCCTGAAAAAATGCAGCGTAGCCTGGGGAAACAAACGGCCGGACTACTTCACCCATGCCTTCGAAGCCCGGAAAGTGACAAAGCTGGGCATTACGCAATTCTCCGGCGAGGCGGCGCATCCCGATCGCGACGAGGCGATATTAATCGATTGACGCACGTGATTGATATTCAAGTTTATAGGAGTTTTGCATATTATTTTAATGTCCCCTCTCCTTCGGAAGAGGGTTAGGGTGAGGGCGGTTGGCCGAAAAATGTCTTGCCCTCACCCCCTGCCCCTCTCCGGGCACCGACCGAAGGTTGGTCGGGCGAGGGGAGAAATTTGTAAAATTCCAATTTATTATTTGG
>JBEKIK010000062.1:0-7652 GCA_050011795.1 Thermoguttaceae bacterium
AAGGCGGAAGTGGTTTTTCTGGCGTGTAAAGAGGACGGCAATTTGAATTACACCCTGCGGCGCAAGCCCGGCGGCGAAAAATTGAATATAAAAAAATACTGCCCGCGCTGCCGCAAACACACCGATCATGCGGAAAAGAAAAAATAGGTTAGTGGTTAGTGATTAGTGGTTAGTGATTAGTATTTAATCCTGACCGCTGTATTTATTTCTGGTCCCTGATCCCTGACCTCTGATCTCTATTAACTATGTCCAAGCGATGGCGAATCCACTCGCATGACACCGATAGAATAACAACCTTGGGCCGCGCGGCCGGCATTCCGGCCGTGGTGGCGCAGTTGCTTGTAAGCCGCGGAGTAACCGAACCCGCGGCGGCCCGGGAATTTCTCGATCCCAAACTGGCCGATCTAAGAGACCCGCAACTTCTGCCCTTTTGTACGGAAGCGGCCGGGCGAATCCATCAGGCCGTGCGCGCGGGAAAGCGGATCTGCATACACGGCGATTACGACGTCGACGGCATGACCGGTACGGCCTTGCTATATTTGGCCTTGAAACTGCTCGGGGCCGATGTCGGCTATTACATCCCACACCGACTGGACGAAGGCTACGGACTAAGCGCCGAGACGATCCGTGCGAAAGCGGCTGAAAAAGTCGATCTGATCATAACGGTCGATTGCGGCATCGGCAGTATCGAGGAAGCCGCTCTAGCCGGGCAACTCGGCGTCGAATTAATCATCACAGACCATCACGAACCGGGCGCACAACTGCCACGCGCCTCGGCCATCGTCCACCCCCGTCTGCCCGTCGGCGGATATCCGTTCGGCGGATTAAGCGGGTCGGGCGTGGCCTTCAAATTGGCCTGGGCCATCTGCCAACAGTCGAGCGGGGCAAAAAAAGTCGGCGATGCGATGAAGGATTTTTTGCTCCAGGCCGTGGGCCTGGCCGCCCTTGGAACGGTGGCCGACGCCGTGCCGCTGGTCGATGAAAATCGCGTGCTGGTCCGCCACGGACTGGTGAGTTTATCGCGGCATCCGACGTTGGGGATGAGCACCCTAATGCAAGTTGCCGAGATCGACAAAAAGAAATCCCTGGATTGCGACGATTTGGCCTTTACCCTGGCGCCGCGGCTGAACGCGGCCGGTCGATTGGGTCAGCCGCAGTTGGCCGTGGAGTTGCTCGTGACCGACCGGGCCGATCGCGCAGTGGAATTGGCACAATATATAAATCAACTCAATGCCACCCGGCAAACACTGGAGCGGAGCATCCAACTTGCCGCCGCAAAGCAGGCCAAGGAGCAGTTCGATCTGGATTCGGAGCCGGCCCTGGTGCTGGCCGAGCGGGGATGGCATCCCGGCGTGATTGGGATCGTGGCCGGCCGATTGGCCGACAGATTTCATCGGCCGGTGGTGCTAATCGCTTGGGATCAGATGGGGATCAAGCCTGGGATCGGTTCCGCCCGCAGCGTGCCTGGTTTCAATCTTCATGCCGCTTTGGCGGCGTGCGATGAATTCCTTATTTCCCACGGCGGCCATGCGGCGGCGGCCGGATTGAAGATCGAAGAAGGCAAATTGCCCGGCTTCCGCGCGGCTTTTTGCGAAGCGGCGGCCGCTGAACTAGGCTCAACGCCCAGCGAGGGCGAGTTGGCCATCGATGCCGAAGCACCCTTAAGCGCGTTCACACTCCAGGCGGTCGAGCAGATCGAGCGTTTGGCGCCCTTCGGCCAATCGAATGCCCGGCCCTTGCTGTGCACCACCGACGTCACCCTGGCCGAACCGCCGCGGACGATCGGCGCGGGCGGTCATCATCTGTCGCTGAAACTCACGCAATACGGCGTAACCTTTCGCGCCGTGGCCTTCGGCGGCGGCGATTGGATCGACGAGTTGGCGGTGCTTGACGGTCCGATCGACATCGCTTTCCGCCCGGTGATCAACACCTTCCGCGGCCGGCAAAACGTGGAACTGCACCTGGTCGATTGGCGGGCGAAGTTTTAAGCTAGGAATTAGAGAATAACAAATAACCGCTTGCGGTTTCGCGAAAAACACAATCCACAATGCCGCTGAATAATAATCAATATCAACAACTCCAATCCGTAAAAAAATGTCCGATGCCGACCTGCAAACTGCCAAAATTAAAATGCTTCGCCGGCAATTGAGCGGGCGGGGCATTACGGCCGAGCGCGTGCTGGCGGCCATGGGCAAAGTTCCCCGCGAACGGTTCGTTCCGCCCGAGTCGCTCATCGAGGCTTATGCCGACCGTGCATTGAGCATTGACTGCGGTCAAACCATAAGCCAGCCGTATATGGTTGCGCTGATGACCGAGGCGCTTGAGCTTTCGGGAACGGAAAAGGTATTGGAAATCGGCACCGGAAGCGGATATCAGACCGCGGTTCTCGCCGAATTGGCCGCCGAGGTCGTCAGTATCGAACGTCATGCCTTGCTATCGCAACAGGCCGCTAAAATACTGCAAGAATTGGGATATCGAAACGTGCGTTTATTTGTAGGCGACGGGTCGCTGGGCCGGCCGGATCAGGCGCCTTTCGATCGCATCATGGTCACTGCCATGGCCGCCCAATGCCCGAGAGCCTTGTTCGATCAACTTCGTGAAGGAGGACTCATTATTATTCCCATCGGCGGCCACGAACACCAGGTTCTTCATGCGATAAGGAAAGTGTCGGGCGCAGCCAAGACGACTCTTCTGACGGGCTGTCGATTCGTTCCCCTGATCGGAGAACAAGGCTGGTCGGACGTATAATTATGAGAATTTAAACCCGCAGAACTTACGTTGTAGTCCGATCAATAAGACTCCCGCTGCGGCAAATAGGCACAATATCCAGGTTGAAGGCTCCGGTATCGATTGCATAGAATCGGACGTTGAGTCGCCGGAGTTCAGGTTAATGGTTGAAGTGGCGCCGCCTATGGTCAGAGTTGCGACCGTTATGGAATCGGCCGTCAGTGATGCGGCGGATGAACCGTCGCCCACGATTAATGTGTCGCCGGTGATATCGTTCATCGTGGCCAAGGGGGAATCGACCTGCAAGTAACCGCCGAGAATAGACACGGAACCGATTGAAACTACGGCACCACTGATGATCAGTTCCCCGTCGTTAACGATTGTCATTCCCTTATTGGTGATGTTTCCGGAGAGCGTCAATGTGCCGCTGCCCGTTTTAAGCAGCGCGATGCTGCCGACCGTGTTTTGGATGACTCCGTTGAACGTCGAATTAGCGTCATTTGCCCCTACTGTCAGAACAGGATTGCCGGCGACGGAGTTATCGACTGTGCCGTTTCCCGAAAGTCCGTTAATGGTTTGGCTGAAAGAGCCCAAGTCGAGCTTGGCCCCGGAGGCGATTGAGACGTTGCCATTTCCGGAGCCGTTGGGAAGAACGTTAACCGCGCCGCCTTTTAAAACGCCATTGTTGATCCAGGTCGTGCCGTTATATGTGTTTGTGCCTGCAAGGGTGAACGTGCCGCTGCCATTCTTGATTAAGCCGCCGGTTCCAGAGATGTTGCCGGAGAAGGTTGTGGTCAATCCGTTGCCGCCCGTGGTGAGCGTGCCCGAGCCCAACAGCACGGAAGTGCCCGCCACGCCCGCCAACGACCCAATAGTCTGATTGATGCCGTTCAGATCAAGCGTGGCGCCGCTGGCGGTCATGCTCACAGCCGTGGTTGACGGCAGCGAGCCCGTGCTGCCTAGATTCAAGGAATTCAGATTCGCGTCGGGACCGGCGTCGTGCAGGATTTCGAGAGCGTTTGAGCTGAGGGCGCCGTTCCATAAACGCACTTCGTTGTAACTGGCGTTTGCCGTGCTGTCCGCGCTCCAGAAGGATCGCGCCAGGTTGTCAGCCGAATCTGTCAGATTGGCCAAAGTGTTATTGGTAATAAAGGTGCCTCGGGCCGTACCCAAATTGGCGTTGCCAGACGGCGCGGAATACCAGGTGACCAACGTCTGACTGCCCACGGGAGTCAATACCATGGCGATATGATATTCGGTGTTCGTGGTGTATGGCTGGTTGGTGTCGTCCGCCGTATTCTTGATTGAACCGTCAACCCATTCCACCCGATCCTGGACGGATGTTGTGCCCCTGGTCCAAGTCATGATGAGGCTTTCGGTGGTGCTTGAACCGAAGTCGAAAATGCGGCCCCAGTTTTGGACCGTATTCTGAGTGGCCCAGAGTTCGATAGTGACAGGCGTGTTGGTGTTGGGCAGCAATTTCGAGCCAAGCTGGATGTAATCCGACGATGCTCTATCGCCGCCGGTCACCGTCGCTTGCGTGGCCGACAGCGTGACATTATTCGCGCCCACGTCGACAATCGTAGCGGTGCTGCCGCCAACGGAGTCAACCAAGGAGTTGTTGAAACTCCAGCGATGAGCAACGCTCGGAGCCGCGACTGTATTAAGTCTTAAAGTGCCTTGGGAAATGGTGGTCGTGCCGCCATAGGTGTTTGGGGCCGTCAGCGTCCATGTGCCGGCGCCTTGCTTGTAGAGGTTGATGGTTCCGCTAGAGTTGCTGGCATTGTCGGAGATGACACCGCCAACGACACCGTTCCCCGCGCCCTGCAAGTAGAAATTGCGGGCGCTGGTGGCGTTAGTGGTGATAGGCCCATTCAGCGTAAGCTGTCCGGCATCGGATTGCACACGCGCCTGATTGCCGCCGGTAGTAATCGTCATCGGTCCGTCCAGCGTGTTGTTGCCGCTGACATTGCGAATGCCGTCGGAGCCGGCGGGGTCGTTGCGCTGTGCGAACGTGATTGAGTAGGGGACAAAGGTGCCGCCCGTGAGTTCAAGCCGCGCGGTGGATCCAGTTGTGTCGCCCGTGCTGGATATGAGGATCGAGCCTTGCCCGGATGACGCTCCCACGCTAAGCCGCAGGACGCCTTGCGCCACTTCGAGCACGCCGTTGTTGGTTACAGTTCCTGATGTAAGGCTGATGGTGTTGGTGCCGCTTTTTTTGAGCGTTGCGCCGGCTTGGATTTTTGTCCAGGTGGAGGGAGCCCAGTCGATTGTTCCAGTGATGACGCTGGTGTTTGTGGTGACATTCGGATCGTAGAGGGCCTCAAGATACTTTATCGTACCCGCCGACCCGGTCATTGTCAGTTGACCGCCATTGAGATAAGCGATGTGTTCGCCGAGATTGGTTCCGCCGATATCCGCGGTTGAGCCGCTCCGCACTGCGCCAATGTAATCGTATGCCATTACCGTTGGTTCGTAGCTGTTTGTGTCATATAGAGGCGAGTCGCTAAACCAGTTATACCAGGAATAACCCGCGACGTAGCTGGTCGATTCCATCCAGGGAATCACGATGCTGAGGAATTGCCGGTTCGCTTCAATGATCTGGGCGTCGGTGTAGCTTCCGCCCCAATCGTGGATGGCGAACTCGGTAATGAAAACCGGCTTATTCCAGAGGTTGTGATACCAGTTGACGCTGCCCTCGAAGTTGGCGGCTGCCTGTGATATGTTGCTTGGAGTGCTCCAACCGTACCAGTGGAACGCCACCTCATCGACTTTCAGACCTGCAGCGACTGCCTGAGTATGGAAGTCGGTCATCCACGCCTTGCCCGCCGTTGTGTCGGACACCGCCGGACTGACAAGCTGAATGTTGGTGCCATGGGCGCTGTTGTAGGCGACGGTAGAGTTGGAGATAGTGGTCCAGTTGGCGATGGCGGTAGCAACGGACATGTTTGCTTGCGTGGAGACCTCAGGCTCGTTGTAGCCGAGGATGTAGTTAGGGTTTCTAGTCAGGGTGGTGTCGATGGTGGACTGGCTCGCCGAACCCCAGAACTCCGGATAGTTCAGGGCGTCGAACGTGCCCGGACTCCCGGTACCGGTCCCCCAGGTGTAATACCAACCGGCCCCGGTTGCCTGCAGATTGTTGTAGTTTGCACCCGTGTCCGCAAAGCCGCGTTTTGACGAGAGGATCGCCCCGTGTACAAAAGTTGGCAACAGTGCGACGATCGTCGCCGCGATGGCAAATCGAGTTGAGCCGTGCGTGCTCATCGAATCTCCTCGCAAAGTGATCTGATATTTCCTATATGCAGTGAGCCTGGGATCGGCCCAGGTTCGTTTAGTTATCCATCTTAGCGCCGATCTTGATAATCTTTTCTCGCAGGGTCGTCAAAGTCCAGTGGCGGACACTATTGGGAACCGCCAACTGCCGCAGGATGTAGACATCACGATTATGCATCGGCCCCCAGGGATACTGCGTAACCTACATTTTTGCGTATCCACGCTGCTGCCGCCGAACTCGTCGGCATAGAGCAATCCCCAACTGATGCCCGACGGCGGCGCGGCCCGGACGGATTGGACGAAAACCACGGTCAACGCCAAAACACAACACCATACAAGAATTCGCCCTGCGCTTTTCTTCACTGGCATGATATAATTCATTCTCAGGCAAACTAGAACATCTTGTTGCAGTATAGGCTCACTGAATTAGTTATAGGCCTACTCATTATAACAAAAATATCGTTTTTGTTAAACAAAATTGATAATATTATGGCCGTTTGCAGAATTATTGCATGGGAAAATGCTCGGAATTACGGCGTTTTTTTAGGCCGAAGGCCCTATGTTCCGCCCCTTTGGGGCTGCAAACGGTAAAACAGATACAAAAACCGCAATTCGTTAAACTCAATTGCTGGTTTTTGTTGCGGAAAGCCGATTTATTTGCCGTCTGGAATGCAGCTTTTATCCGCCGATCGCTTTTAAGGCATCCGCCGACATTTTGCGGACCGTTTCATCGCCGTCTTGCGAGGCGCTGCGCAACGCCGGCGCGGCCGATTTTGCCAGCGGACCGAATTTTTTCAACGCCTCGGCCGCTCCGCGGCGAAACTTCGCGTCCGGATTGGCCAGGGCGCGGATCAAAATCGGCACGACTTTTTCGGCCGTCTTGCCGTCTTGCGGCTGAATGTTCGCCAGCGCCCAGGCGCTGAGCATGGCAAGCGTTTCGTCGTTGTTGTCCAAGTTCTTGGCAATGGTCGCCGCGGCTTCCTTCGCATCCGGACCGATGCTTCCCAGTGCGTATGTGCTGGCACAACAGATCGATCCTTCATTCTGCTGCAATGTTTTCAAAAGTGCCGGCACGGCGGCCTTGGCTTGTGGTCCGATTTTGGCCAAAGTAATTAATGTTTCATGTTGGACGTCGGGATTTTTGTCGTCGATTAACTTGGCCAGCGCTTCGACCGCCGGTTTCGCCGCCGGTCCATACCGGCCTAACATATAAACCACGTATGGCCGGATGTTTTCATGTTTCAAGGCCTCGATCAACTTCGGCACGGCCGCCGGTCCCAAGGCGGCCAAAGCATCCAATGCCCCGTGAATGACTTTCTCGTCCGCGTTTGCAAAGGCTTTTTCCATTATCGGCAAAGTAATTTCCGGACCGGGTCGAAGCTCTGCCAGGGCCTTGGCCGACGCCTTTCGGACCGCCGGATCATCGGACTTCAAACCTTCGAACAACCGTTGCGTGGCATCGCTTACGAGTTGCTTGTTTTCCGGGTGCAATCGAGCCAGTGTCCAAATGCTCACTGCGCCGAGAATCTTGTCCGAAGAGTTCATGTACCCGCGAATTTTATTCTCGCCCTCGCCCGCCGCAACGCCGATCCGGCCTATGGCATAGACGGCCGGCGTTCGGTCGAGTTCATCGTCCAATGCTTTGACAATTT
>JBEKIK010000063.1:0-479 GCA_050011795.1 Thermoguttaceae bacterium
CGGGGCCACGCCCTTGTCCAGCCAGCGTTCGACGTTCTCGACTACCACGATCGCGTCGTCGACGACGATTCCGATGGCCAACACCAGCCCGAACAGCGAGATGTTGTTCAGGCTGAAGCCCACCACCGCCATGATCGCAAACGTGCCGACAATGGCCACCGGCATGGCGATCATGGGGATCAGCACCGACCGCCAGTTCTGCAGGAAGGCCAGTACCACCAGACCGACCAACACCGCGGCTATAAACAAGGTCTGAAACACGTCGGCGACCGATTCGCGGATGAACGGCGTGGTGTCGTAGGCGATTTGATAGTCCACGCCGTCGGGGAATCGCTTGGCCAGTTGCCTCATCTTCGCTTGCACCAGCTGGGCCACATCGAGTGCATTGGTGCCGGGAAGCTGGAAAATGGCCACCCCGACCGACGGGCGACCGTCGAACGTCATGGCCTGCCGGTAATTCTGCGAACCCATTTCGACGC
>JBEKIK010000063.1:503-8149 GCA_050011795.1 Thermoguttaceae bacterium
CAGCCGAACGATGCTGGCCGACGGCCTGCGCAGTCCGCCGCTCAGGGTCGTGCTCGCTATTGCGCCGCTGGCTGCGGCGTTTCCGTTATCGGCGCTGTTGATCGACAAGCCGGCAATCTCGCCGGCCGATCCGTTGCCCAAGTTCTCGTCGGCGATCGTTCCGCCCGAGGCGGTGCCGTTCATGTCGCCACTTACCGTCCCGCTGCCGGCGTTGGCGGCGCCGCCCGTGGTGCCGCCGCCGCTGGACGTCGCGCCGCCGCCGGTCGATCCGCCGCCCGTGGCGCCGCTGCTGGCTGCGTTGTTCGTCGTCGCGGCCGTCGGCGGCGTGATGCTGCTGGCAGCCGGATTGCTAAGTGCCTTCGGAAGCTTCAGCACGCCGGTTATGACCGAGTTTCCCTGGAGCGGATTGGCGAGTCCGGGTGCAGGTAATCCGGAGCGGCTCTGTGTCGCCGCCGCGGACGTGGTAGCGGTCGAAGCGGGAATGCCCTGATCGACCTTGACGATGATCTCGGCGAACTGCTCGGGAGTCGCCAGCCGGCCCAGGGTGTCGATGGGGATGTCGAACGACTGGTCGCGGGCAATCAATGGTTGACCGATCCGCCCCGCCGGCAAGTCGAGATTCTCGCGGCCAATCGCGCCGGCTACGTCGCCGGCGTTAATGCCGTAGGACGCCATTTTCTGCGGATCGAGCCAAATGCGGATACTGTAGTCGCGCTGGCCGAATATATTTACGTCCGACACGCCGTCGACACGCAGCACTTCGTCGCGGATGTTGATAGTGGCGTAGTTGCTCAAGTAGACGTCGTCGTAACGGCCGCTGGAGGAGAACAGGTTCACAATCATCAAGATGTCTGGAGTCCGTTTGCGGATCGTGATTCCCTGGTTCTGGACCGGGGTGGGCAAGATCGGCATGGCTAGCGCCACGCGATTCTGCACCATGACCAGGGCCGTGTTCAAGTTTGTGCCCACGTCGAAGGTGACGGTGAGCGAGTACGAACCGTCGTTGCCCATCTGCGAAGACATGTACAACATGCCTTCCACTCCGTTGACCTGCTGCTCGATCGGTGCGGCAACGGTGTCGGCCACGACCTGTGCGCTGGCGCCCGGATAGACAATGGATACTGAGATCGCCGGGGGTGTGATCTGGGGATACTGCGCGATCGGCAGCCCTATCAGGGCGATCGCGCCGGTCAGGGTGATGACCACGGAGACCACCGTGGCAAAAATGGGGCGATCGATGAAGAAGTGCGAAAACGAAGACATGCCCACCATCCCTTATTGCTTGGGCTGGCCGCCTGCCGCGGGCGCAGTTGGGGCGGCGGTTGAACTGCCTCCTCCTGGTTGTTCGGTGCGACCGGCAGAGGGCGACTCGCTGGCGTCGGGCTGGGCATAGGAAGGCATCGGCATCTGTTCCGGCTTGACCTTCGTGCGCGGGCGGACTTGCTGCAACCCGCCGACCACTACCCATTCGTTCGGCTTCAACCCCTCGGTGATGACCCGCAGACCGTCGTCCTGGAGCGCGCCGGTCGATACGCGGCGGTACTGGACCTTATTCTCGGCGTCGATCACATACACGAACTTCAAGCCCTGGTCCGATCCCACGGCCCGGTCGATGACCAAGATGGCCTGGTGGGGTTGGCCGATCGGCAGCCGGACCCGCACGAACATCCCCGGCGACAGCAGACGGACGCCATTGGCCGGCTTGGGATTCGCAAAGACGGCCCGTATGGAGAGGCTGCCCGTATTGGGGTTCACCTGGTTATTGGCGAAATCGACGATTCCTTTGTGCGGAAAGTCCGCCTCGTTCTGCAACGCCATGAGGACGGGAATCCCGCCCTCTTGATATTGCTTAATGGCGCCTTCGTTGATCGCCTTGCGAACGCGCAACACCGTCCCTTCGTCGATGTCGAAATAGACGTACATCGGGTGCAAAGATACGACCGTCGTCAGCAACGTCTGATCTTGCACGACCAAGTTCCCCAGAGTCATGTAATAACGGCTGACCTGGCCGCCGATCGGCGCGGTGACTTTGGTGAAGCTGAGATTGAGCTTGTAGACTTCCAGGCTCGCCTGGAAGGCCTTGACCGCCGCGTCGGCCTCGTCCACCGCCGCCTTGTCTTGGTCTAATTGCTGGACGCTAACGGCGCCGGGCGTTTTGGCCACGTCCAGGTCGCGGGCGTAGTTTGCCTTGGCAAGCGCCAGTTGCGCCTTGTAAAGGTTGACCTGCCCATCGGCCTGATCGTATTGGGCTTGGTAAGGTCGGGGATCGACCAGGAACAACAGATCGCCCTCCTTGACCTCCGCCCCTTCCTTGAACGGCATCTCCACCAAATAGCCGCTGACTCGGGCGCGGACGTCCACCGAGTTGACGGCGTTGGTCCGGCCGGTGAAATCGACGTAGTCGGTCACTACGCGCTCGACCGGGCGACTGACGGGGATCGGCGGCGGCTCGGCCGAGGCCACTTGGGGCGTCTGCCGTTGGCAACCGATAATGGCCGCCAACAAAGAGCCTATCAATACGGACAACAAAAGAATGGGGCTGCGACACACGTGTAAATGTCCTCGAAAGTAAAGTTTGCATCCTGACGAGCGCGAACCGACGCGCTCGCCTTCCACGGATTCCAGAGCAAGGCATGTTCCAACGCTGGGGGGTGTTCGGATTCGCTCTCTCAGGAATTCTAGGACACAGAGAGACGAAATCCAGGCGGCGGGTCGAGTCGGTGCTACAAAGCAGCGAGACGCTGGCGGCCAAACCTTTTAAATATAATCGGCACAGCATTGCATGACAACCGAGTTTATCTGATCGTTACTGTTTAACCCACCTAAGGGCCTGCACAGACATCACCATAGATTAAAATTACCCCGTTTCCATTAAATTGGAAAGACTAGGCAAGCGAGGTCAGGGCCGGTTGTTAAGGTTGAATTGGTTTTACCGAAATTGCCGATATTTCTAAATATGCAGATTATACCACAGTGTCGTAACTGCAAAGACGTATTGCACTTCAGCAAATTGCCCCCCCGCTTTGGCAAGCAGCCTGGCCGGGTCTCGGGCCTCTTTTTTGCCTGTTTGATGATTCTCGCAGCGTCACTTTGCGGATGCACTTCCTTCAAAGAGTACATCCAAAACGGATTCAAGGTCGGGCCCAATTATTGTCAGCCCCCCGCGCCCGTGGCGCAGGAGTGGATCGATGCCGACGACAAACGCGTGCGATCCGATGCAGACGATTTGAGCAAGTGGTGGACCGTATTCAACGACCCCGGGCTCGATTCCCTGATCTGCTGCGCCTACCGGCAGAACTTGACACTGCGCGAGGCGGGCTGCCGGGTGTTGGAAGCCCGGGCCCAGTTGGGCATCACCAGCGGACAAATCTTTCCGCAGTCGCAAACGGCCAACGGAAGCTTTACACGCAACGCCGCCAGCCGGGAAGTCGTTACCGGGCCAGGGGTTCTCGTGCCGTTTTACGACCAGTGGAATTACGGCTTCAACCTCAACTGGGAACTCGACTTCTGGGGTCGATTCCGGCGGGCGATCGAGTCGGATACCGCCAACCTGAATGCCTCGGTCGAGGGCTACGACGATGTCTTGGTGACCTTGTTGGGCGACGTCGCCACGAACTACGTCGAGATGCGCACTTACGAGGGTCGAATAGAGTTCGCCCTGGCCAACGTGCGATTGCAGCGCGAGACCCTGACGATTACCGAAGCACGCTTCAGAGGCGGCACGACCAGCGAGTTGGACGTCTACCAGGCGCGAAGCACCTTGGAGCAAACCGAGGCCCAGATTCCCGAGTTGGAGATCAGCCTCCGGCAAACGATCAACCAACTATGCATCTTGTTGGGCATGCCGCCTGAAGAGTTGCAGTCGAGGCTTGGCCCCGCGCCTATTCCCACCACGCCGCCCGAGGTGGCTATCGGCATCCCGGCCGACTTGTTGCGCCGCCGCCCCGACGTCCGCCGCGCTGAATGTTTGGCGGCGGCCCAGTGCGCACTGATCGGAGTGGCGGAGTCCGACTTCTATCCGGCCTTCTCGATCAACGGCACGCTTGGATATTCGGCAGAACGGTTTCCCGACCTCTTCCGCTCGTCGGCCTTAAATGGAAATGTGGGCCCTTCCTTTCAGTGGAACGTCTTGAACTACGGGCGGATCCTGAACAACGTCCGGCTCCAGGACGCCAAGTTCCAGGAGTTGGTGGCGGCCTACCAGCAGACAGTCCTCAACGCCAACCAGGAAGTCGAGAACGGATTGGTGACCTTCCTCAAGGCCCAGCGCCGGACAATGCTCCAGACCGCCAGCGTGAATGACGCTGAAAAGGCGGTCACGATCGTGCTGGCCCAGTACAAGGCGGGCGCGATCGATTTTACCCGCGTCAGCCAGTTGGAACAGGCGCTGGTGCAGCAGCAAGACGTTCTGACGCAGGCCCGCGGGGAAATCGCCACGGGACTGATTCAGGTTTACAAAGCCCTCGGAGGCGGCTGGCAGATCCGTCTGAACGGTTGTGAACCGACTGCCTTGTCACCGCCAGACAACCCGAACCCGGCTTTGGAGAATGTACCTGTTCCGATCCCCGAACCGGCGACTATTCCATCGCAGTTACCATAGAATGATCTCTACACTGCGACGATTCCTGTTAAATGATAGATCGACAGACTCCAATCTCCTGAGATAAACAGACTACAACGTTGTTTATGCGACATTCAATAGACCTCTTCCTTGTATTTCTGAATCCTGATATGCTGATAATTGCTAATATGGTTATATTAGAGTCTGATATTAATGGGCACCACTAGCTCAATTGGATAGAGCATCGGTCTACGGAACCGAAGGTTACAGGTTCGAGTCCTGTGTGGTGTACTTTTAGATTCAAGAAGTTTGGGCAAAATATTTTCATCAACGGCGATGCTGGGGGGGTTCTTTGTATAATCCATCTTGCAAACGGCTATATCCGCCTAAATTACCGCCTGCTTGCCCATTTGTTGTCTTTTTGCACCCTATGATTGTTGCGATTAGGTGAAATTCAGCCGACCTTAAATAAGCAATTCTTCCAATGTCCAGGGGTGATTAGTCAATCCAGCGGCCATAGCAGGTGTAGGCCCAGGTTTGCCGGTTGTGCCAGCCTTTCGCGGTCGCCAGCAATAAAAGTGGCATAAGGGAAATATACATCTTATGGGGGATTTTGACAGAAAAATCAAATTAGGACACTACCCTTTGGCCGATAAGGGTGGACAGAAAACGAAAAACTAGTATAAAATATAAGGCTCTGCCCATTTTATATACTTATAGGATGGCAGACATTTAACTAACAGTGGTATTTAACCTAAAAGGAGGACTGAGTGGTAAAGTTGACATTGCGGGATCGGGAGTCTATTCAGGAGGCGGTACGTCGCTTCCGCAAATTGGTGGAGCGAAGCGGAATTAAAAAGGAAATGCGTCGCCGCGAGTATTACGAAAAGCCCAGCGAAATCCGACGGCGTGCACGATTGCGTGCCGAACGCCGGTCACGACGCGGGGTAATAACCCCGGGCCTCTAATCTGTCCGGAGTTTTTCTTTTCATATTTTTTATCTGTAACCTTTCACGTGCCTAATGGATCATAATGGCATGTCAACTACGATATATTGTGGTTTTTCATGTTTTGAATCACAATTTCAAATGATTTTCCAAACATAACATTCAAAAAACATCATATTTTCCAGTTCTTTTACACCGTGAACGGTTACGAGAAACCTTTATGATTAACCAAACACCTTTTATTTTGCATATCTTTGTCGTCGATGGTGACCCCGATGGCTTGCGGCATGTCGAGCGCTCCAACTGGAACGGCAAAGCCCTCATGTTTCCTCGTGCACTTTACCCCGAAATCCGCAACCGAACCGAGTTTCACCAGCCCGGTGTTTATCTACTACTTGGTCCACGCAACGATGGCAATGGGGAAATGCTTTATATCGGCGAAGGCGATCCCGTGAGGCCACGGTTGGAGGATCATTATGTCAAGAAGGACTTCTGGACACGGGCCGTCTTCTTCGTCGCCGGTCCGGGGCAACTGAACAAGGCCCATGTGCAGTATCTGGAAGCCCAACTGGTAAGCCGAGCAAGCGCAGCCAAGCGAATGCCTCTGGAGAACGCTAATAAACCATCCGAGCCCACCCTATCTGAGGCCGACCGAGCCGCCATGGATGTATTTCTCCATAATATCCTCGGTATGTTGCCCGTGCTCGGCATCCACGCTTTCGAGCAAAGTCCCCTTATGGCGGCTAAAGGTGAAACCCCGGTCCTCACCTGCCAGGGGCGTGGCATCACGGCCACCGGCCATGACACGCCACAGGGATTCGTCGTCCAGTTAGGTTCATTTGCGGCTGGTGATGAAGTGCCATCACTCCATAAACACTTCCCCAATGTTTGCGAGGCGCGCGCCGATTTGCTGAAAAGTGGCGTCTTGGTTACCGAAGATAATAGGCTCCGCTTTACACAAGACTACACATTTAACTCACCGTCACTGGCATCGTCCGTCGTTATGGGTCGCTCATCCAATGGTCGCACCGATTGGAAAGACGCGAGCGGCAGAACATTGAAACAACTGCAAGAGGCACAAGCAGAAAGCTGATTCTGTAGGGAACACTCCACGAATCTTCACGATCCCAACCATGAATGTAGCCTTTTATCTTACAGTCCCAGCACGTCGTTCATGCTGTAGAATCCGGCGGGTTTGCCGACGAGGAATTTCGCGGCGGCCAATGCGCCCAGTGCATAGCAATCGCGATTGGTGGCGTGAACGGACAACTCGATCGTTTCGCCCGGCATGGCGAAGATAACGGTGTGCTCGCCTGGGTTGTCGCCCACGCGGATGGCATGATAACCGATTTCGTTGTGCGGGCGTTTGCCCGGCCGGCCCTGGCGGCCGTGAGTGTGGATGGTCTGGCCCATTATTCCGGAAATGATCTGGCCGAATTTGAGTGCCGTGCCGCTGGGCGAGTCTTCTTTATAGCGATGATGCCGTTCGAGAATTTCCACGTCGGCGTCTTTATCCTTCAAGGCCGCGGCGGCGATTTCGGCCAATTTCATGGCCAGATTTACTGCCAGGCTCATATTTGGGGCCCAAAGCAAGGGGATTTCGCGGGCTGCGGCATGGAGTTTTTCGGTTTGCACGTCGCTAAAACCGGTGGTGGCCACAACTAGTGGGATTTTCTTTTGCCGGCAGGTTTCGATGACGCTTTCCGCGCCGGAAGGAACGGAAAAATCAACAACCACGTCGGCCGGCACGTTCAAGGTCGCCGTAAGAGGCACGCCCAGCTTGCCCGATCCGGAAAGGATTCCGACATCTTCGCCCAAGCGAGAATGTTGCGACGATTCGAGGGCGGCGACCAAAGATAGTTCCCTATCCATCGCCGCCAGGGCGATCAACCTCTGTCCCATGCGCCCCGCGGCGCCGTGAATGGCAATGCGTATCATTTTAAAGTTTTCGGTTATCAGTTTTCAGTTAACAGTTGACAGTTGACATCGCTCAACGCGAAACCGCAAGCGGTTTTCAGTAGGGTGCGTGCTTGCACGCACGCCCAATTGTTTCACACATAATCCCGTGCGTACAAGCACGCACCCTACTCATATTGTTTAATCGTCTTAATGATTTCGTCGAGGTTATTCGGCACAGC
>JBEKIK010000064.1:0-7619 GCA_050011795.1 Thermoguttaceae bacterium
GTTAACACTATCACCAGCAGCGCAACTGTAAGCGACAACCAGTGGCATCTAATCACGGTTGACTTCACCCAAGGCTCGGGCAGCGCTTGCTCGCTATATATCGACGGCGTTCTGGACAATCAAGGCAACAACACCGCGGCTTGGAACTGGACTCAGACTCAAGCCATGGCGCTGGGGCAGTCCATAAGCGGAACATATTCCAAGAATTGGCGGAAGTACAACGGCCTGTTGGACGATGTCCGCTTCTATAATGCTACTTTGACAGCCGCTCAAATCACTAGCATTTACAAAGGCGCGGACGAGGCCGTCGTTTCTTCGGACGTGAACCTGAACGTCCAGAGCCAGATGTACAACGTCAACGCCTCGACCTTCATCCGCGTTCCCTTCAACGTCACCGATCCCAACGTCTTCACGAGTCTGCTGCTGACCGTGCGGAACAACGACGGATTCGTGGCCTGGATCAATGGCGTGCAGGTGGCCTCCGAAAACGCCCCCACGTCGCTGGCTTGGAATTCGGCAGCCACGGACGTACATTCTCCGGGCCGGAGCCGGATCGTCACGATTACGGTCACATCCGGCATGCTCCGCGCGGGCACGAATATCCTCGCCATCCAGGGATTGAACAATTCCGTATCCGATCCCAATTTTCTCATCATCCCGCAACTCGACGGTATCAACGTGGGCGCCACTACGCAAATGTATTTCGCCACGCCCACTCCCGGGGCGGCGAACAGCGCGGGCAAGACCGACCTCGGACCCTTCATAACCAATGTTACCAACAGCGTCGAGCGCCCGGCGGGGGGATCTTCCAGTCAGCCGCTGACGATTACCGCCCATGTCTCGCAAAGTCTGCGCCCGGTCGCTTCCGTCCAGCTCGCCTGGCGGATCATGTTCAATTCCGAAACGCTTGTGACCATGTACGACGACGGCCCGTCGGGCGGGCACGGCGACGCGGTAGCGGGAGACCTGACTTACACAACGCTGATTCCGACAACGTCGCTCACCGCCGGCCAAATGCTGCGATGGCGGGTAATCGCCACCGATACGTCGAGCATCCAAAGCACGGGCCCGGCTTATCTCGATCCCACCGACTCCGATCAATATTACGGCACCGTGGCTCTGGACAGCGTTTCCACCCAACTGCCGATATATTATTTCTTTGTCGACGGATACCAGACGCCCACCAGCACCAGCAATGAAACCACCGTGGACACGGACGCGGGCGCCCGGGGCGATTTTTTCTACAACAACGAACTGTACGACAACGTATTGATCACCATCAAAGGTTATACCACACGATATCTTTTCAAGCGTTCGCACCGCGTCGATTTCAACGATGATCACCAGTTCCTCCTGGAAGAAGGCGATCAGCGACGCGGCAGCATAGCCTTTGACGCCGAATATGTGGATCCCAGCTATATACGGCAGTACCTGTCGATGTGGCTGTTCAACGCCTCAGGCACGCCCGCCCCCGTGGATTTCCCCGTCCGCCTGCAAATGAACGGCGATTTCTGGCAACTCGCCTTTGTCACCGAACCTCTGGGCAAGTCATTACTTAAACGGCTGGGCCTAGATCCAGACGATGCGATGTACAGCATGGTCGGGCAATTTAAGACTTCGTACTACAGTAGCATGGCAAAAGAAACCCGCACCTGGGATACCTCCTGGGCCGACTATGACACGGTGGCCGCCGCCATCTCCAGTTCGAACACGGTTACCCAACTCAGCCAGGCGCTGTTCGACTATTTTGACATTCCCGAGGTCATCAACTACATCGCCATGGCGCGAATCACGCAGCAGAACGACGACGTTTGGGCCAACATGGCGATTTATTGTGACACCGACGGCGACGGCTTGTGGAGAATAATGCCTTACGACTTGAACCTCTCCTTCGGGCAGCTCTATTACGGCGACCATACTTCCACCAACGGCGTCATCGTCGCCACCGACGATTACAACAAGAGTCATCCGCTTTACGGCAGCAGTGCTTGCTTGAGCTACGGCACCTCGAATTACAACATGCTTTACAATGCAATCATCCAAGTTCCCGAAACGCGCGAAATGCTGCTTCGTCGCGAGCGAACGCTGATGGACCAATTCCTGCAAGCGCCCGGCACTCCGTACGGTTCGCGCGTGATCGAGGCAAAGATCGACCAGGTAGTGGCTTTGATCCAGCAAGAAGCCAACATGGACCGCGCCAAGTGGGGCTGGCCGCCCATCGGCGGACCCTATGGTCTGGGAAATGTACCGTTCAGCCAAGGAATCAGCGATATAAAAACGCTCTTTCTCGACCCGGCACGCACGCATCTTTACGTTACGCACAGCATCGACAACACCTCGAAAACCATCGGCATCGGCAACGCCAACAATGCCGGCATACCCGATGCCCAAAATATCGCCTCATTGATTAACATCACCGAAGTAGACGCCGTACCCATTTCGGGAGACCAAGACGAAGAGTATATTAAGCTCACCAATCCCAACGCCACGTCCGTGGATATTTCCGTCTGGACGCTTTCCGGCGGGATAGATTTCACATTCCAGCAGGGCACGGTCATCCCTGCCGGTGGATCGCTGTACGGGTCGCCCAACACAAAGGCCTTCCGCTCCAGGGCAACCGGTCCCACGGGCGGCGAAAGCCTTTTTGTCGTCGGTCCATACGACGGACACCTCTCGGCCCTGGGCGAAACCATCCAACTGAAGAACTCAGCCGGCACTGTGGTTTCTTCTTACGTCGTTCCCAATACCGCCAGCACAGCCCAGAGCTACCTGCGCATAACCGAGATCAACTATCATCCCCTGGATCCGCCCATAGGGAGTTCGTACACTCAGGACGATTTCGAGTTCATCGAGCTCTATAACACCAGTAGCACCGTGACCGTGGACCTTACGGAAGTCCATTTTTCCAGCGACCCTACCGATGGCACCGGTATAGATTTCGATTTCAGCAACAGCAGTGCAACCAGCCTTGCCCCGGGACAATACATAGTCCTTGCCAAAAATCCCACGGCCTTGGCCACCCGTTATAATCTCACGGGTGTAACGGTCGTCGGCCCATACACTGGAGTCTTGAGCAACAGTGCCGACACCATCCGTTTGTTCGACGCGGTGAACGAAAAAATCAACGAAATCCATTACCAAGATTCCGATCCTTGGCCCGGCCGCGCGGACGGCAAAGGCTTTACCCTGGAAATCATTAATCCCTTGGGTAACGACAACGATCCTTCCAATTGGCGGTCGAGCACCGAATACCAGGGTACGCCTGGCCATGCGGGCATGGGGACGATCAACGGCGTGGTCGTAAACGAAGTTCTAACTCACGACGATTACCCGCTCTACGATTCCATCGAACTGTACAACACGACCAGTGTAGCCGTCAACATTAGCGGCTGGTACTTGAGCGACTCGAGCGACGATTACAAAAAATATCGCTTTCCCGACGGCACGGTGCTCGCACCGTACGAGTACCGGGTCTTTACCGAGGAGCAGTTCGGTATTTCGATGTTTTCCGGAGCCACCCAACCCGGCGACGGCGACGCCCAGACCCAGGACTCTGGTGCGACATTGTACCTAACCGGCAGCACCTGGCGGAAACTCGCCTTGCCTTACACGGTAACGACCAATACGGTGCTGGAATTCGATTACATGAGCACCAAGGAGGGGAATATCCAAGGGATTGGCCTGGATGAGGACAACTCCGCCAGCTCCAACCGTCTCTTTGAACTTTATGGCACAACTACTTGGGGTATTACTAACTATGCGAATTATTCCGGTTCGACCTGGAAACACTATGTCATTCCCGTGGGCAGTTTTTACACGGGAAGCATGGCCTATCTAGTTTTCGCCAACGGCGATACAGCGAACCTGGCAAACAGTTATTTCAGAAACGTCAAGGTATACGAGTCAACGGCCGGCTCGGCGATAAATTTCGACAAGTACTTCAGCCTTAGTTCCACCGGCGACGACGTTTGGCTGATGGAGGCCGATGCCTTGGGAAATCTCACCTACTTTGTCGATCACGTGAGTTTCGGCGCGGCCATAAACGGCGAATCGTTCGGGCGCTGGCCAAATGCCACGGGCAACTTGTATCCCATGCAAAACCGCACTCTCGGCCAGGCGAACGACGCCGGCGGCAATGGGCCGCGGATCGGGCCGCTTTTGATCTCCGAAGTCATGTATCATCCCAATGTCAGCGCGGATCAGAATCCGGACGACTACGAATACGTCGAAATCTGCAATCCCACCGCCGCGACTGTGGACCTGTCGAATTGGCAAATCAGCAGCGGCGTGGATTTTGAGTTCGCCTCGGGCACGACTATCGGTGCCCACCAGGCCTTGCTGGTCCTGCCCTTCGATCCTTCCGACCCGCTGAACGACATCATGCTTGCAAACTTCAAAAGTGAATACAACGTCGGTTCTTCGGTAATACTCGTGGGCGGGTTCAAAGGTCACCTGGCCAACGAGGGCGAAACGGTACAGTTGCTGAGGGCCGACGGCGTGCTCGAAGACGAAATAAACTACGACAATGCTTCGCCTTGGCCCACGGCGGCCGCCGGCGGCGGCGATTCCTTGCAGCGGGTTTCGGCAGCCGCCTGGGGCGATGACGCCGCAAGCTGGATCGCAGCCGCGCCCACTCCCGGCACGGCCCAAGTCTCCGCCCTCATGGGTCGGAATATCTTTTACAACAACTCCAAGTTCGACGCCCACGCGGGCTATCCCAACGGCGATCCGGCGGCAAATGTCTATGACGACAATGCCATCGCCACCGACAAACAAGCGCTTCTGCCCGGCTATACGGCCACCTTCGCCAACTACACCAGTTACAGTCGGGGCATCAACGGGATCATGGTCGACATCCTTTACCCGGAGAATCCGGGCGGCATAAACGCCGCCGACTTCCAGTTCCAAGTGGGCAACGGCGGCACATGGACCAATGCCCCTGCGCCGAACAATGTTTTAGTGCGGCAGGGCAAGGGCGTGGACGGTTCTGACCGGGTGACCATCACCTGGGACGATAACATAATCCAGAACCAATGGCTGCAAGTGACGGTCTTGGCCGACGCTAACACGGGCCTGTCGGCACCCGACGTGTTTTATTTCGGCAATGCCATCGGCGAATCTGGCGACAGCCCGGCCAATGCCGTGGTGGACTCACATGACGAGATAGGCTCACGCACTCATAAGACCGGTTTTACGGCGGCGGCTATAACAAATCCATACGATTACAACCGCGACGGAAAGGTAAATGCCACCGACGATCTAATTGCCCGGCACAATCGGACGGATGGTGTGGGCGACCATCCTTTGCAATTGATCGCCGCGCCGGTGGGCGCCCCGCCGGCATCCGGCGACGCCTTGCAGCCACTGTCGGTGGTCGTGGAAATTGCATCCTCGCAGCCGGCGACCTCGTCAGCGGACATCGCATCCTCTCAGTCGGTCGCCTTGCTGGCAGCGGACATTGCAACATCACAGCCGGCGGCACTATTAGAAGACAAGGCCATATCCCAGCCGGCCCCTACGGCGGTAGAGATTACAACCTCGCAGCCGGTTCCCTTGTCGCCGGCGGCAGCAATCGTAACCTCGTGGGCGGAAATGTCGCCGGTGGCAGTGGAAATCGTGCCGGAAGTGGCGGAAATCATGCCGGCTCCAGCGGTTACCATGCCTGCCCAATCGCCATTTACCTCGTTCCCACGCTCCAGCGTGGCAGTGCAATTCCCGGGCGTTTTGCATCCGCAGGATATGGTGGGAAACTCCAATCTATTTAACTCTAGTCGCGACGCCGGAGCGTCGGACCAGTGGATTCCCATGCTGGGGCATGGGAACCGGACATCACGCCCCGCGTCGAGCCAAGATAGCTTGCACGATGCGGTTTTCGAGCGCTCGATTGCGCGGTTTTCGCTTACCGAAGAAGACGGCCTGCCGGACGATTCGTCCGCGCCGGCCGATATCGAGACTTTTTTTAAGGACTGTTTGCCGCTAAAGTCCGGCAAATCCTTTGCCCATGCAATTGATGCCTTACTGGCCGCCCCGCGGCACAAGAAAGATTAAAGCAACCAGATGTAAACAACGGTTGAAAACCGTGGCGCGGATTGGGGTCGGCGTAACGGTGGAAAAGGTCGGTGCTCTTAACCAAACTAGCAGAAGGGTAGCAAGACTTGTAGCTCCCTGTTGTTGTCTCATTAACTCATTCGTTTTCGAGAATCCCGAAAAAGGACCGTTTTTTCAAGTGTGATCCAAGCTTAAATCGATGCCTCTGTTAGGGGAATTTTGGCTTTGCATTTTGGATCATTCTGCTAAGGCGAATCGAAAGGCAATTTGGTATCCTGACAATGGAACCATTCTTGACAGGGCTATTTAGCCCAACTCGTCGAACCGCCTTGCGCAAACTATACTACCACTACCGTAGGCATACTGTATGGGCTTGCCGTGAGACGGAGTCTCCGGTTAAACTCATTGAGACGCTTGCGGACCTTCCTGGCACCGTGTAGGGGGCGTGAGACCATTGAGTTGGAGACGTTTATCATGGCAAAGGTTCTAGTCGTTTATTGTTCCCTCTCCGGCAACACGGAAGTTGCCGCCCAGGCAGTGGCGGATGGCGCACGATCGGCGGGGGCCGAGGTGGTGCTGAAAACCGCCAGCCAAGCGAAGCCTGAGGATCTGCAAGCGTGTGACGCAGTTGCTCTCGGGTCCTACGATGCCTTTAGCTACATGGGCGGTGCGATTAAGGATTTCCTCGACCGCAGCTTCTATCCCACACAAGATGAGGTGACCGATAAGCCTTACGTCGCCTTCGTGACCCATGGGGGCAAGGGAAAGGCTATTGCCAGCATTGAATCGGTCGCGGCGACGTTCAAGTTCAAGAAAGTGGCCGAGCCAGTTCTGGTGCAAGGCCGTCCTGACGGTCAAGGCAGGGAGCAACTCAAGGCTCTTGGTGTCAGTCTCGTAAGGGCGACCAAGGGGTGACAGCTACGCATCCCGGGCACGTTCCCATGCTCTCCGGCGTCTTCGTCTCCCGGCGGCTCGGCAGCGACCTGGTGATTGGAAGGGCGGCCGAGCAGATGGCGGGGTTGAATATCAAGGGACGTATGGCCGGGACTGTAGCCCAGTGCCACCATCCCATATACTCAGGTTTTCTTGGATCCCCCAACAAAGGACCGTTCGTTGGCTTGGTTACAACCGATAGACCGTGTTGAAATCGGGTCGGCGGCGGGATAGCTAAAGGAAAAACATGCGACGGCCCGCTGTAGCCTATGACTGTATCAAGCCATCCTCGCCATAACGGTATGAAAGGAATGAAGAGTGGTCGGAGTCCTGAAATATCGCAATTTCCGGCTGTTCTTCTTCGGCCAGGGTATTTCCCTGATCGGCACCTGGATGCAGCAGGTCGCCATGATCTGGCTCGTCTACCGGCTGACCAACTCCCCATTTCTCTTGGGGTTGGTCGGCTTTTGCAGCCAAATCCCTAGTGCAGCGTCACAGCATGATTTTGGGATTGCTAATATGGAAACGCCTGCAATTATGCGACGCATTTTGAAACAATAATCCCAATTTTATGGGTTGACAATGCACTAGTTTCTTCTTAGCCCCCTTGGCAGGCGTGTTCACGGATCGCTGGAACC
>JBEKIK010000065.1:0-11229 GCA_050011795.1 Thermoguttaceae bacterium
CGTTACTATAAATCGTTTTTTTGGCATGATGAACTTCCTTGTTCGAGATTCGTTTCTCTAATATAAGGAAGCATACCATCATGCTTACGTATCAACAATATTAGTTGTGGTCAGGTACTAGCCACTAACTACCAACCACTCGCCACTTCTAATCATCTAATCAACTCACTGTAAACTGAAAACCGGGAACTGAATCATGGCTGAAGCAATGGATATTTACGGCACGGCGTTCAAGAACGGATCGGCGATCCTGATGGCCCGGATCGTGGGTGCCGCCGGCGTGAATATTGCCCAGGCCGATATCGCCACGATACGTTATTCCGTGTATTTGCTCGACGAACAGGATCCTGACGGCCGGACACCGGTCCAAGGGCACTCGCAAATCACGCTGCCGGTGTACCAGGTCGTTTTCAACAGCCTGCAGACCGACGCGACGTGGACCGTGGATGCCATCGGTTACAACTTCCGGCACGTGCTGGACGTATCCGTCCATCCCGCTTTTGCAGTGGCTGATCGAAAGTACTTGATCGAATACGCCCTGACTCCGCTTGCGGGCCAGGTCATTCTGGTCCGCTACCGAATCAATGTAATCTGAGGTTTTTGGAGAAAGATGAGTATTATGCCCGGCGACATCGAACAAATTGCCTTGATTAAAAGTCAAACACTCGCCCGAATCGCGGAAATAACCGCTGAACCCAAGCCGTCGTACAATATCGACGGCCAAAAAGTCGATTGGGGCGATTACCTGAAACAGTTGCAAAACACCGCCGACTGGTGCGATGCCCAACTGACCGCTCAAGCGCCGATTGAAGTGCGATCGCAAGGAATTACATAAAAAAGGATAAAGGATAAAGGATGAAGGATGAATGAAAAGGCCGGAGACGGTAGGCTTTAGGCTGGAGGTTGAAGCTGAAAGCTCTGAACCAACCGCTTGCGGTTTTATACTGTCCACTGCACACTGTCCACTGCCCACTAACTACCATATACTTCTAATCCCTGATCTCTGACCCCCATGCCTGCCAACTTCGATCCTAGCGCCGATTTCAGCCGGGTTGCCGACAATACGGAAGCCGTGACGCTCTTGCGTCGGGGGGCCGCGTCGGGTGAAGCGGGAACAGTGGTCCTTCATGTCCTTAGGCGTGCAACGCAATCCGGCGAGTTCGCCGCCAAAAACCGCGACGAATCCCGGCGATACGTCAATAGCGACGGGCAATGCATCGCAGCCGATGTCGACTGGCATTTGCCCGCGGCCGAACTGGAAGCCCCGCCCAGCATAGGCGATATGATTCTCGACGGAGACGGCCGGCGATGGACGATCCTCGAGTTGGAACTGATTATGCTTCGCACCCGCTGGAAATGTTCCGCGCGGGAATTAACCATAGCTTACGGCCTGGACGATACCGTTGTCATACTTAAGGCCGAATACGCCAAAAGCGACGCCGGCGCGGCCGAGCCGGCCTGGCAGATATGGCGAACGGGCGTTCGCGCGAGGATCCAGCCTGTGGAAGTCAAGGTGGACGTCGAAAATTCCGCCCGGTGCGCAACATCCACTTATCGGATATTTTTGCAAGACGATCTAATGCTCGATCATACGCATCGCATCCGCGGCGCGGACGGAACTGTTTTTCAAATCACCGCCGTAACCGGCTCAGCCCGCCTCGGAGAACTGCAAACCGTCGAGGCAGTGAAAGTTTGACACATTACCTATAACCTATCACCTCTAACCTATAACCTACCATGAACCTTGCTCAGGTGATTCACCAACGTTGGGCTGCGGACTCGACGCTCAACGGCCTGCTGCCGGCAACCCGGGTGTACACGGGATTGAGTTTCGATCCCGCGCGCCCGTTCGCCGTTGTCTCCAAGGAAAGCGATAAACCTGAAACTTACCACAGCGACGGCTCGGCCATCGACGCCGTCGGCCTGCGGATACAAGTTTACCACGATAATTACGACGCCGGAGCGGAAATCGCGCATCAAATCAAAAAGGTCTTCGACCGAACGGCCTTCGATCTTTCGGGCAGCGACAAAGTGCTCAATATCCAGCGCGGCAATGACTTGGAAAACCAAACCGACGACGGCGTCTGGCAATTCATCATGGATTTCATTTGCACGGTTTATCTGGCATCGGGCAGTTGAGCATAGGTAATAGGCTGTAGGCTATAGGCTGTAGGTAATAGGTTAGAGGTTGACGAAATAATCGCGTGCGCGACCGACCAACCTTCGGTTGGTGCCCGTCGCGGCTTTACAATATGTATTCCCACATCTACCCCTGACCTCTGCCCCCTGATCCCTGACCCCTATTATGACAGTTGCATACAAAGAACTTACCGGTTCCCCTGTCGAGAAGTACGATGCTGGCGGCATGACTGCCACGCGGCTGTTTATTTGCGCATGGGCCGACCGCAATTCGTTCGTCCAGGAAATACTGGGCACGGGATATGAATCGGGCATCAGCGATCCGGTCGCCTATCCGGGCGCGTCGAGCGTTTTGGCGATCAAGGTCAAGGTCGAACCGTTGGCCGACGATTTGGAGATTCAAGACTTGGGCGATCTTGCCGGCGGTTTGAATGCGTATCAGGGTTTTGCGAAAGTGACGGTGAGTTATGAAAAACAGATAGCATCTTCGACGCTCAACGTCGTGGCGAGCATTGCTTCACAAAGCACGTTTATCTACTCCACCGAATTGACTTATGACACGCTGACCATCCCGGGCGGAAATCTATATCTGCCCGGCAATACCCAAGTCGCGTTTCCCAGCGGAGCCCAAGGCACGGTCCGCATTCCGGTCACAAAACACCTGCTCACCTGGAGCGGAGTGTCGAATCCGCCTTGGACCGCGATCCGAAACTGCAAGGGCACTTGGAACAACGCCGCGTTTTTAGGCGCCGCCGCCGGCACGCTGCTTTTCGACGGCGCAAAGGCCAAGGGCCTATTCTCATCTATTTCCGGCTTAAGCGAATGCCCCTCCGGCTGCGACCTCGAATATACCTTCCGCGAAAATCCCTTGGCGGCCCAATCGTCCGTGAATTTGTTTTCAACCAGCGACTTCGCCCTGCTGCTGCAAGCTGAAAATCAAGAAAATTAGGGCCGAGGAGCGAGGGAATTGGGTCATAGGGGATAGGTCATAGGGAATAATTCCTTTATTTAGCCCCCGGTGAACACACCGGGGGTTTTGCTTGCGGCTTCCGCCATTAGCATTTATACTCCCCCTTTCATAAAGCCAGTGTGATGGTTATACATTGGTTTCTATAAGCAAACCATCTGTGGGGAATATACCAATGTATGACAAAACAGAGTTGATCTCCCTGGTTCGTGCAAAGGCCTTGCGGTTTGGAGATTTTACCTTGGCTTCGGGCAAGAAGGCGACTTATTATCTCGACGGCAAGCAGGTTACGCTCGATCCTTATGGGGCGAAATGGGTGGCCGAGGGGATTCTGGATCTTTTGGCCGCGGAAGGGATGCCGAAGGCCATCGGCGGGATGTCGATCGGGGCCGATCCGATTACGTCTTCGGTGGTCGTGATGTCGGCCGTGCGCGGGACGCCGATTGCCGGGTTTCTGGTGCGGAAACAGGCCAAGGGGCACGGCACGAATCAATATGTCGAAGGGCCGGTGAAGCGCGGCGACAACGTAGTAATTGTCGAAGACGTAGTCACTACCGGCGGATCGTCGCTTGAGGCTATTGAGCGGGTCGAGGCCTTTGGGCTTAAAGTCCAACGGATTATCGCCATCATCGATCGCATGGAAGGCGGTGCCGAGGCCTTCGCCAAAAAAGGCTACAAGTTTTCCAGCCTGCTTACGATCCGCGATTTCGGCATAGAGCCGCCAAAAGAGTAAGGATGAAGGATGAGGGATGAGGGATGAATTCAGTATGCGGAATTATGAGTGATGGATATTGATAAATACAACTGAACTATCCGCGAAACCGTAAGTGGTTTTTTTCATCCCTCATCCTTCATCCTTCATCCCTGCTTTCTATCTATACAATCGTTTCCATCAATAACTTCGATAGGGGGGTGGTAAAAACAGGCTATCTTGCCTGACTTAGGCTCGAAAAAACTCAACCCCTTGACTTAGCGGTCCGATGGTAACGATAAGGCAAGAGGGGAAAACCTTGTGCCTATTTTTATGAGAATATGGGCAAAATAAATTGTATGGTATATATGGGGGGAATCGTTCCGAGCAGGAGAATTTAACGATTCCAGCGGCCCCGTCTGTTGCACGGAACAGGCATTAGACATAATTGGAAACTAGTTATTTCGCTTCGGAGAGCATACTCGTGAATATCTTGCTGGCGACTAGCGAAGCAGTGCCGTTTGCCAAGACGGGCGGACTGGCCGACGTGTGTGGAGCCCTACCGGCAGAGTTGGCCAAGCTTGGGCATCGACCCGCGGTTATACTACCGGCGTATCGGCAAACGCGATATTGCAAGCAGCCCATCGAATCGCTGGGGATCGATTTCGTCGTTCCCATGGGCAGCAAGACCGTGGCCGGCCATTTGTTGCGAAGCACGTTGCCGGGCACGGACGTGCCCGTGTATCTTGTGCGCCAGGATCAGTATTACGACCGCGACCAGCTCTACAGCGTCGACGGCAAGGACTACAACGACAACTGCGAGCGTTTTGTGTTTTTCAGCCGGGCCGTGTTGGAGGCCGTGCGATTGCTCGATCTCGACGTGGACGTGATCCATACCAACGACTGGCAGACCGGAATGATTCCCGCCTATTTGAAGATCGAATATCACAATCTCCCGCGCTACCGGCAGATCGCCAGTTTGTTCACGGTCCACAACATATCGTATCAAGGTCAGTTCTGGCATTGGGACATGTTGTTGACCGGACTGGATTGGAAGTATTTCAATTGGCACCAAATGGAATTCCATGGAAAATTGAATATTTTGAAGACGGGCATGGTGTTCGCCGACTCGATCAGCACGGTCAGTCCGCGTTATGCCGTGGAAATCCAGAGCAATCCCCTGGGATGCGGTTTGGAAGGCGTGCTGCAATATCGGCGCGACGTGCTTTCGGGCATTCTCAACGGCATCGACCCGAACGAGTGGAACCCGGCCTCCGACAAGCATTTGGCGACGAATTACGACGTGACATCATTTCCCCTTGGCAAACCGTTGTGCAAAGCGGCGCTGCAAAAAGAACTGGGACTGCCGCTGGAGCCGGAAGTGCCGCTGGTCGGGCTGGTGGGCCGGCTTACCGATCAAAAGGGCCTGGACCTGATCGCCGACGTGATGCAGCGCTGGGTCCAAAGCGCGGACGTGCAATGGGCGATTTTGGGCACGGGCCAGCCCAAGTATCACAAACTTTTGGAAAATCTCTCGCAGCGATTTCCGCAAAAGGCGGCCGTGCGATTGGAATTTTCCAATCCGCTTGCCCATCGCATCGAGGCCGGGGCCGACATGTTCATCATGCCCAGCCGGTTCGAGCCTTGCGGGCTGAATCAGCTTTACAGTCTGCGCTACGGCACCGTGCCGGTGGTTCGCGCCACGGGCGGCCTGGCCGACACTATCGTGGGCTACGACGAGCAAACCGCCGCCTCCGGGCAGGCCAACGGTTTCAGTTTCCAGGAATATAGTTCGTTGGCCTTTAGCGAAACCCTGCGCCAGGCGTGCGACGTATATCGCAAACCCGAGGTCTGGAACCGCTTGATAACCACGGGCATGAAGCAGGATTGGTCGTGGAACCACAGTGCGAAACAATACGTTGAATTATATAAGACGACCGTCGCACGGTTCCGACAGGGAAACGCGATTAACGCGGAGCGTTGAGGAAGGGCGTTCCCGCGCGTGAGAGGCTGTGAATTTATTGCCTGAATATCACAAGGAATACAATATGTAGGGTGCGTGCAACGCACCATCCCCCATGGATTGCGGTGCGTTTCACGCACCCTACAAAAATTCACAACCTATGAGTTCGGGCACAAGGAAAGGAATCTACAAGGACAGCCATGCACGAAGTCGCGTTGGCCTTTTTTTGGCATCAGCATCAGCCGTATTATCCCGACGACCTGTCCGGCGAGAACCTCATGCCCTGGGTTCGCTTGCACGGCACCAAGGATTACTGGGGCATGGCGATGCTGCTTGGCGAAACGCCCGAACTTCATGCCACGATAAATCTGGTGCCCAGTTTGCTCAAGCAGCTTTTGGCTTATACCGAAAACGGGCGTCAGGACGAACATTTGCGGATTTCGCGCCTGCCGGCCGACGGACTGGGCGAATCCGATATGAACTACCTGATGGACAATTTCTTCATGGTCCATCCGGACCACATGATTCGCCCGTACCAGCGGTACTTCGACCTGTATAAAAAACGCGGACTCTCAATCGACTCGGCCGATCACGCCCGGAAACGTTTCAACAAAAAAGACATTATCGACCTGCAATGCTGGTCGAACCTGGTCTGGATCCACCCGCTGGCCTTTGAATTGGACGCCGAATTGGCCGAATTCCGCAAGAAAGGCCGCCACTTCACGGAACAGGAAAAGGCCTGGCTTTTGAATAAACAGATGGACATTCTCAAGCAGGTGATTCCCTTGCACCGCGAATTGCAAGACCGCGGCCAGGTAGAATTGACGACTTCGCCGTTTTATCATCCGATTTTGCCCTTGTTGTGGGACAAGCGCCTGGCGCGGCGGGCGATGCCGAACGTCGCATTGCCCAAGCACCTGGACGGTTACGCCGAAGACGGGAAGGAACAGATCCGCCGCGCGATCGAGCTGCATGAAAAACTTTTCGGCCGAAAACCGCGGGGCTTGTGGCCATCGGAGGGATCGGTTTGCCAGGCCATGATTCCGGCCTTGGCCGACGCCGACATTCAATGGATCGCCGCCGACGAAGAGATCCTTGCATCGGCGACCGACGGCTGGGTCTCGCGCGACAATAACGGTTATCTTCGCAATCCGGAAATGCTCTATCGGCCGTGGCGGGTGGAAGAGCAAGGCAAGCCGCTGCAAATCGTTTTCCGCGATCACGCCATGAGCGATCAGATCGGCTTCCAGTACCAGCGCTACGCGCCGGAGCAGGCCGCCGATGATTTTATCGGCCGTGTCGAAGCCATCGGCAACGCCACCAGCAGGAACGCCGGGCATCGGCCCTCGATGGTGAATATTATCCTCGACGGCGAGAATTGCTGGGAGTATTATCCCAACAGCGGCCTGGAGTTTTTGCGCGGATTGTATCGACGCGTGGTGCAGCATCCGCGCATCAGGCCGGTTCGCGTGGGCGATTATCTGGCCCGCTATCCGGCCGGCGATAAACTCGGCAACTTGTTTCCGGGCAGTTGGATTCAGCACAACTTCGGCATCTGGCTCGGTCATCCCGAGTGCAACAGCGCCTGGGATTTGCTGTTTGAAACGCGGCGGCATCTTGTGGACGCGGCCGCGAAAAAAAACAATCCTCCCGAAAAAATCGCCCGGGCCTGGGAAGAGCTATATATCGCCGAGGGCAGCGATTGGTTTTGGTGGTTCGGCGACGCTCATACTTCCGCGCAAGAGGGGTTGTTCGACCGTTTGTTCCGCAAACACATGCAAAACGTCTACCTTGTGCTCGACGAAGCCCCGCCCGCCGAACTGGCCAAACCCATCAACCAAGGACAACGCCGCCGGCAGGTTCGATTCCCGGGGCGGTCCTTTCCGCGAACAGTTGACAAAGATCGACGCCTTGTGCGTGCGATTTCTCAATCCAGAAGGTTTTGTCCTGACGGTGAAAAACCCCTCGCACAAAAAGCCCGCGCTTGAGTTGTCGCATAACGAGGAGCCGGTAACCGAGCCGGGAATGGAAGTGGCGGCCGACTTGCTTTTGGAACTGGCCGTTCCATTTCGCGGCCTGGCGTTGAAAACCGACGATCGCATCCAGTTCTACGCGGAACTGCTCAGCGGCGCACAGCCCGTCGAGCGCATTCCGCAGGAGGGCGCAATCGAAACCGGCGTTCCCTCGCCGGATTACGAATTAATTATGTGGCAAGCGTGACAAAAAAGGATGAAGGATGAGGGATGAAGGATGAATGCCAAATACGAACCAATGAAACCGCTTGCGGTTTCGCATTGTGCGCGGCAGGTTGTTCGCATACCGACAAACAAATTAAAGTGGTCGGTAAACCGACCACCCCTTACTAATTTTCAATCTCGAATTCCACAACCGCGAACCTGAACCCCGAACCCTCCCATGCCAGATTTGCGAAAAGATCCGATTGTCGGCCGCTGGGTGATTATCGCCACCAGCCGCGCGCGGCGTCCGCACGATTTCGACACCACGCCGCAGCGTCAGCGGGGCCGTTTTTGCCCCTTCTGCGAGGGCAACGAAGACAAGACGCCCGGCGAGATCATCGCTTATCGCCGGCCGGGCACGCAGCGGAACAGCGAAGGCTGGCGCGTGCGTGTGGTTCCCAATAAATTTCCCGCCTTGGAAATCGAAGGGCAGTTGAACAAGCGCGGCGAAGGCATATACGACATGATCAACGGCGTCGGCGCGCACGAGGTGATAATCGAATCGCCGAAACATCTGATAAGCACCTCCGAACTGCCGGAAGAGCAACTCCGCGAAGTGTTTTGGGTATATCGCGACCGGCTGGTCGATCTGAAGAAAGATCAGCGGCTGGTGTATGGCATGATATTCAAGAACGTGGGCGCGGCTGCCGGGGCCTCGCTGGAACATACTCATAGCCAATTGATCGTCACGCCGATCGTGCCCATCAACGTATGGGAAGAGATGACCGGTTCGCTGGAGTTTTATAATTATCGCGGCCGCTGCGTGTACTGCGACATGGTACAACAAGAGCTGGCCACCGAAAAACGGATTGTGCTGGATACGCCGGGTTTTCTGGCCTTTTGTCCGTTCGCCAGCCGCTTCCCTTTCGAGACCTGGATCTTGCCCAAGAATCACTCCAGTCATTACGAAAATATTCAAAAAAACGAAGTTGACGAACTTTCGGGCGTAATGCACCAGGTGATCGCAAAGATCGAGGCCGCGCTTGACCAGCCCGCATATAATTACATAATACATACAGCCCCCTTTGACACGCAGGAGTTAAGCCATTATCACTGGCATATAGAGATTATGCCGAGTTTAATGAAAACAGCCGGTTTTGAATGGGGTACTGGTTTTTACATCAATCCAGTTCCTCCCGAACAAGCGGCGGCGTTCCTCAGAGAAGTCGAAATTGACGTATTGGAAGCGCAAGATTTTCCGGCCAGGTAAACTGGACAAATCGGGGTGCGGTTGCCGATTAAGAAAGTGTTTCTGCCCCATATTCCTACATTGTTGATTGACATATCATGCCTCCACGCATCCGGTTCATCCTATCCCTGCACAACCATCAACCCGTCGGCAACTTCGACCATATCTTCCAGCAGGCGTTCGAAGATAGTTACAAACCTTTCCTCGACGTCTTTAGCCGTTACGAATCGCTGAAGATGTCGCTGCACGTCAGCGGCTCGTTGATGGAGTGGCTTGCGGCTAAACAGCCCTCGTATATCGACCGCCTGGCCGAGTTGGTCGATCGAGAGCAAATCGAAATAATCGGCGGGGCGTTTTTCGAGCCGATTTTGGCGATGATTCCCAAGCGCGACCGCATCGGGCAAATCCGCGCCTATACCCGCTGGCTGCAAAACCGCCTTGGCGCCACGGTCCGCGGCATGTGGATCCCGGAACGCGTGTGGGAGCAATCGTTCAGCGGCGATCTGGACGACGCCGGCATCGAATATACCGTTCTTGACGATTTTCACTTCAAGGCCGCCGGACTTACCGATTCGCAGCTTACCGGGCACCTGATTACCGAGGATGAAGGCCGGTCGATCTCGGTTTTTCCGGGCAGCGAACTTTTGCGATACTTGATTCCCTTTGCCGACCCGGAACAGACCGTGGAATACCTGGCCAAAATGGCCGAATCGCACCCCAACGCCATTGCCGTTTTCGGCGACGACGGCGAAAAATTCGGCACCTGGCCGGAAACGAAAAAACACGTTTACAACGACGGCTGGCTGACGCGATTTTTCGACACTTTAGTGCGCAACCAGGATTGGATCCAGGTGACCACGCTGGCCGAAGCCTTTGACAACGTTCCCCCGGCGGGAAAAATCTATCTGCCCGATTGCAGTTATCGCGAAATGACCGAATGGGCGCTGCCGGCCGATCAACTGGTCGAGTACGAGCGGGTCGCCTACGAAATGCGCGATCATCCGGATTGGCCGTTTTTGCGGCGATTCATGCGCGGCGGCAACTGGCGCAATTTCAAAGTAAAATATCCCGAGGCCGACGAAATGTACTGCCGCATGATGATCGTCAGCCGCCGCTTGCAAGAGATGATCGACCTTGGTATCGGCGGCGAGGCGATCGAGCGGGCCCGCATCGAACTCTACCGCGCGCAGTGCAATTGCGCTTACTGGCACGGGGCGTTCGGCGGTCTGTACCTGCCGCACTTGCGCAACGCGGTCTACAATCACTTGATTTCGGCCGACAACCTTTTGGAAAAAGCTGCCGGGCGTGCGGAAACGTGGATCGAGGCCGCGGCCGAGGATTTCAATTTCGACGCCCGCCAGGAAGTCCGCCTGGCCAACGACAAGCTCGTGGCGATGGTCGCTCCCGGTCACGGCGGCCACCTGGAGGAACTCGACGTGCGCAAGATCAAGCTCAATCTGCTGGCCACGCTCGCCCGCCGGATAGAGGCGTATCATCGCAAGGTGCTCGCCGGCGCCGGAGTAAACTCCGAGCATGTGGCCAGCATTCACGACCGCGTGGTTTTCAAGCAGCCCGATCTGGATAAGCGGCTGCAATACGACGATCATTTGCGCAAGAGCCTGGTCGATTTGTTCTACGACAACGACGCCGCGCTTGAGGCGGTTGTCTCGGGCCAGGCCCCGCAACTAGGCGACTTCCTCAACAGCGTGTATGAAGCCCGCATCCGCCGCAATCCCGACCGCATCCAAGTGCAACTCAGCCGCGACGGGCTGGTCGGCGGCGCGCCGCTGCGGATCACCAAGGGCCTGACGCTCGACTCCGGCAGTTCCACGCTGCAAGTGGCATATTTATTGGAGAACCTGCCGCAAGATCATCCCCTGCATTTTGCCGTGGAGCTGAACTTCGCCGGCCTGCCGGCAGGAGCGGAGGATCGCTACTTTTCCGATTCCGACGGCAACCGCCTGGGACAACTCGGCACGTGGCTCGATCTGGCCGACGTATTCGGCCTGAGCCTGACCGACGAGTGGCAAGGGATCGAAGTGG
>JBEKIK010000066.1:0-7605 GCA_050011795.1 Thermoguttaceae bacterium
AGGCCGTCTTCAGCCCGGACGCATGTTCCTCGTCGATACCCAGGAAGGGCGAATCATCGGCGATAACGAGATCAAGGGCAAGATCACCCGGCAAAAACCCTACCGCCGCTGGCTGGAGGAAAATCGCATTGAATTAAGGGGCCTGTTCCAGCCGCCAAAGCCCGCGGCGGTCGATAAAAAAACCCTGGCCCAGCGCTTGCGGGCCTTCGGCTACACCCGGGAGGAATTGCTGATGGTCCTGGCGCCCATGGCCGCAACCGGTCAGGAAGCGGTCGGATCGATGGGCACCGACACGCCGCTGGCCGTGCTATCGGACAGGCCCAAATTGTTGTTCAATTATTTCAAGCAGTTGTTCGCCCAAGTGACTAATCCGCCCATTGATCCGTTGCGCGAAGGGCTGGTGATGTCGCTCATGGCGTATACGGGCAAGCAGCGGAATCTGCTGGCCGAAACCCCGGAACATTGCCGGCAACTGAAACTTACGCATCCCATTTTGACCAACGAAGACCTGGATCGGTTGCGCACGGCCGAGAGGCCTGATTTCAAAGCCGTCACGTTGCCTGCGTTTTTCAGGGCCGACGCTGACGATCCAGCCGAGGCCCTAGCCTCCGCCCTGGACGAGTTGATCGATAAGGCCGAAGCGGCGATTGCCGGCGGGGCGTCGCTGGTGATCCTAAGCGACCGCGGCATCACGCCCGCCAAGGCGGCCATTCCCAGCCTGCTGGCCACCGCCGCTTTGCATCACGGGCTGTTGCGGCGGCGCCTGCGGAGCGAGGCCGGCATCCTGGTCGAAAGCGGCGAACCACGCGAAGTCATGCATTTCTGCATGCTCTGCGGTTACGGCGCCAACGCGATCAATCCGTACTTGGCCTTCGAGGCCATAAACAAACTCCACGCCGACGGCGACCTGCCGCAAGACGCGCCGGCCGATCAGCTTGCCGATCAATACATAACCGCCGTAAAAAAGGGCATTTTAAAAACTATCTCTAAAATGGGCATTTCCACGCTGCGCAGCTACCATGCCGCCCAGCAGTTCGAGGCCGTGGGCTTAAGCCGCGATCTGATCGACAAATACTTCACCGGCACGACCACGAAAATCGAAGGCTGCGATCTGGGCGTAATCGCCCGCGAAGCCCTAATGCGACACCGCGCGGCCTACGAACCAAGGTTGCCCGCTGAGTTGGAACTGGATTTCGGCGGCGAGTATCAATATCGGCTGGATGGCGAAAATCACCTCTGGAATCCGGAAACGATCACCAAGTTGCAACAAGCGGTGATGCAGAACAACTCTGAAATTTATGCCGAGTACGCCCGGGCCGTAAACGATCAGACCCGCGACTTGATGACGCTGCGGGGGCTGTTCGAGTTTGTGCCCGGTGAACCGGCGCCGCTCGAAGAGGTCGAGCCCGCATCTGAAATTATCAAACGATTTTACACCGGGGCGATGTCGCACGGCTCGATAAGCAAGGAGGCCCACGAGGCCTTGGCCCTGGCCATGAACCGGCTGGACGCGAACTCCAACACCGGCGAAGGCGGAGAGGATCCGGGTAGATACAAACCCATGCCCAACGGCGACTCGTTGAATTGCGGCATCAAGCAGGTGGCCAGCGCGCGGTTCGGCGTGACCATCGAATACCTGGTAAACGCCAGGATTTTGCAGATCAAGATGGCCCAGGGCGCGAAGCCGGGCGAAGGCGGACAACTGCCCGCCCACAAAGTGACCGAGGAAATCGCCCGCCTCCGCCATGCCACTCCCGGCGTGTCGCTGATCTCGCCGCCCCCGCATCACGACATCTATTCCATCGAGGACCTGGCCCAATTGATTTACGACCTGAAGTGCGCAAACCAGGGCGTGAAGGTCTCGGTAAAGCTCGTATCCGAGGTCGGCGTGGGCACGGTGGCAGCCGGCGTGGCAAAGGGCAACGCCGACGAGGTCTTGATCTCCGGTCACGACGGCGGCACCGGCGCAAGCCCACTTTCCTCGATCAAATACGCCGGCACCCCCTGGGAAATCGGCCTGGCCGAAACGCAGCAAACCCTGCTCTTAAACGGCCTTCGGGACAGGATCGTGGTGCAAGTCGACGGACAGATGAAAACCGGCCGAGACGTGGTGATCGGCGCGTTGCTCGGGGCCGAACGATTCGGATTCGGCACATCTGCGCTGGTCACGCTGGGATGCCTGCTGATGCGCAAATGCCACCTGGGCACATGCCCGGTGGGCATCGCCACCCAGGACCCGAAACTGCGGGCGAAATTCGCCGGCAAGGCCGAATATGTCATCCGGTTTTTGACCTTCGTCGCCGAAGACGTCCGACGGATCATGGCCCGCTTGGGTTTCCGTAAAATAGAGGACATGGTGGGCCGCGCGGACCGGCTCTCCTGCCGCAAGGCGATCGATCACTGGAAGGCGCGGGGACTGGACTTTTCGGCGGTATTTGCACAGCCCACGTTGAAAAAGGGGACTGGCTCCGAGCGAAGCGAGGTGCCTGTCTCCTTTTTCCAGAACGGTTGCCCGCTGCGATGCGTCCGCCCGCAAACCGACAGGCTCAAGACCCACTTGGACTGGAAAATTCTGGAAAAGATCGGCCCGTCGATTGAAACCGGCAAACCCGCGCGCTTAGAGATGCCCATCCGCAACATCCATCGCGCGGTGGGAACGATCCTAAGCAGCCGGATCGCCAAGCGCTGGGGCGGCGCGGGATTGCCGGACGGCACCATCGAACTTGCTTTCACCGGCTCGGCCGGACAGAGTTTCGGCGCGTTTTTGGCCCACGGCGTCACCATGCAACTGACCGGCGAGGCCAACGACTACCTGGGCAAAGGACTTTCAGGCGGGCGGATCGTGGTTATCACCCCGCCCGGTTCGACGTTCGATCCCAAGGAAAACATCATCGTCGGCAATACTCTGCTTTACGGAGCGACCTCCGGCGAGGCGTTCATTAACGGCCTGGCCGGCGAACGTTTTGCCGTGCGCAACAGCGGCGCCCGGGCGGTGGTCGAAGGCCTGGGCGATCACGGCTGCGAATACATGACCGCCGGAGTAGTGGTGGTCATAGGCCGCACCGGCCGGAACTTCGCCGCCGGTATGAGCGGAGGAGTGGCATACGTGCTCGACGAAAATCAACTCTTCGACACCCTGTGCAATCTGGACATGGTCGAACTGGAATCCATACACCAAGCCGAAGATCAGTGCATCATCCGGGAACTCGTCGGCCGACATTATCAGTTGACCGGCAGCGCGCAAGCCAAACGCATTTTGGACAACTGGCGTGGAATGTCGGGAAAGTTCGTCAAGGTCATGCCCATCGACTATCGCAAGGCCCTGGAAAAAATGCGCCAGTACGAGCAAGTCCGCAGCGAACAAACACCCGCCACCGAGGAAGTGTATAGAATATAGAAATTAGGGATTAGGGATTAGGGATTAGAATATAAAGCCGCGACCGTTGGTCGCGCCAAGCCGCTTGCGGTTTCGCGGCGTCTTGTAGGACGATTTTCAAAATCGTCCCACAAAAAGAGAAAAAACCATGGCCAATCCAACCGGATTCACGCAATACGAACGGGTCGAAGTCGGCCATCGCCCCATCCCGGAAAGGATCAAGGACTGGTACGAAATCGACCGGCCGCTGGTCGCCCGCGTGCTTACCGAGCAGGCCGCGCGGTGCATGGACTGCGGCATTCCGTATTGTCACGCGCTGGGCTGCCCGGTACAAAACCGCATTCCCGAATTCAACGACCTGGTCTACCGCAACCGTTGGCGCGAGGCGGCCGAGAACCTGCACTCGACGAACAATTTTCCCGAGATCACCGGGCGGGTGTGTCCGGCCCCGTGCGAAGCGGCTTGCACCCTGTCGGTAAACGACGATCCGGTAACGATCAAGCACATCGAGTACCAGATTGCCGAACGCGCGTTTCAGGAAGACTGGGTCGTGCCCCTAAAGCCCAAAACCAAGACCGGCAAGAGCGTGGCCGTGGTCGGGTCCGGTCCGGCCGGATTGGCCGCCGCCCAGCAATTGGCCCGGCAAGGACATCAAGCAGTGATTTTTGAAAAAGACGACCGGCTAGGCGGGCTGCTGCGTTACGGCATTCCCGACTTCAAGATGGAAAAACACATCATCGACCGCCGCTTGGAACAGATGGTCTCCGAAGGCGTGCAGTGCGAGCCCAACGTCGATGTGGGCGTAAACCTTTCCGGGGCCGAGTTGCGCAAGCGTTTCGACGCCGTGGTGCTTTGCATGGGCGCGGGAAAGGCCCGGCCCTTGAGCGTGCCCGGCGCTGATCTACACGGCGTGCACCTGGCCATGGATTATCTGCCACAGCAAAACCGCCGCATTGCCGGCGACGCGGAAAAGGTGTCAGGAACATTTAACAAAGGGTTCCTGACACCTTTTCCAATCCACGCCAAGGGGAAACACGTGATCGTGGTCGGCGGCGGCGACACGGGCAGCGACTGCGTGGGCACGGCGATCCGGCAAGGCGCTTTATCCGTCCGTCAGTTGGAAATCCTGCCCCGCCCGCCCGAGGGCAAAAACCTTGAAACCCCTTGGCCCAACTGGCCCAAAATCATGCGCACTTCTTCCTCGCAAGAAGAAGGATGCCAACGCCACTGGAGCGCACTCAGCAAGGCCCTGACGGGCGCGAACGGACAAGTCACGCATTTGCACGGCTGCGAAGTGGATTGGGTCTTAGGTCCAAAAGGCTGGGAAATGAAGGAACTGCCCGGCACGGAATTCACATTTCCCGCCGAGTTGGTGCTGGTGGCAATGGGTTTTTTGCACGTGGTGCATGAAGGCTTGTTAGACCAACTCGGATTGCAACTCGACCGCCGCGGCAACGTGATCGTCGAACATTGGATGACAACCGTGCCCGGCGTATTCGCCGCCGGCGACACCGTGCGGGGTGCATCGCTTGTAGTCCACGCCATAAACCACGGCCGCCTGGCCGCCGCCGCCGTGGACAAGTGGCTGAAAGCGAACGCTTATAAATAGGAGATAGGTAATAGGGGATAGTCACTCGTTCCCAAGCTCCTGAGTGGGAACGCACTTTTTCAAACCATTCATCCCCGGCCAAACGCGGCTTCAGAAACTAATTGGATGATCCCTAAAAAACGAGTTATTCTTTCGATCGTGTGTACCACGTCTCGGCAGCAAAAAAATTATTTTGCATAATGCTTGACCAGCAGGTAAAAATGTATAGAATCAATATAGAAGGAAAAAGAGTGCGTTGAGCGAAGGCCGATACGCCGCCTTCAATGGTCAGTCAACTGCGATGGACAGCATATTACGAGGTTGACGTACCGTCTTTTCCAGATAACTTGTCGATTAACTCTACAGCATCATTTTTGCGCGGATAATATATACTGAATTTGCCTGCAAAGATGAAACGCACCTCTTTGTAAAACATCATGCAAAATGAGCTGTGGATTTACATAGAAGAAGCCCGCATTTTCATAATTTCATTTGCGGGCTTCTTCATTTCTTGAAACAATTCCGGAAGCCTGCAATGCTTGCAGTCAGGAGACAGTGGGCGGTGGATGGTGGACAGTGGGCAGTGGGCGGTGGACTGTGGGCAGGAAGTCACTGCTGGGCAAGCCAGCAGAGGCACCCAGCGCTCCTCTTCTTGACCTGATGAATAGTTTGATCATTCGTCCTCGGCAATGATAAAGGGCACCACGTCTCCCGACGCCACATGATAAGTCTTGGCGTGGTAGGTCGCGCCCGGTGCAATCACTGTTGCACCTATACCCCGCACCCCGACAGTATACTCGTCACACACGCAATGACCTTGAGGCATGTAATATATAATCTTCATGCGACTTTCCCATGGTCGACCATCGTATCCATATACCAATCCCTGATTAGTTTCCTGTTGTGGAGCGAGAACAGGCGTTTCATGGCCTTCATTCTTGCAGTTATCAAAGCTCCAGGAAAGCCGGTAGGCTGGCACGGTACCAACGTTTCGCAGATGGATGTTGATTAACATTTCGCCACGTTGCGGCGGTGTTGCATCCACTTTCACGGCTATAATGGGCACTCTGTTTTCCATAATAAGTGCTTCCAACTCATTCCGTGACGCAATGGGTCCTAAATCCCGCTTGATGAGAGCTTTCAATTCGACAGAATCCCGGAACGTGTCGAACCAATTACTTCCGCGTTTGCCATGGGCGAGCTTGCGATGTTCGCTTAATAAGTCAAACAACTTTCGATCATCTGATTCTCGCACCCACAAAAGTTCCACATCATTCTTTTTGTTTTTCTTAAAGATGCAATAGTCGGCTTCAAGGCGATCTCGGACATACATGTAAATTGGTTTACCAATCTTCTTGGCTTCATCATACTCAAGATGCGTGGCCGATACGTCGGGAAAGCCCGCTGGTTTCAGGCTCGGCCCATAACGCTGGCATAAAATGAAAATCATTGCATCGCATTGTCGGAGATTTGCAAGGCACGTCTCGATGGAGTTTTTATCTGGAAGTGGCTGAAAGCCGGAGGTCGCACTGCCCGAAAGTACGGGAACAAGACGCATATCGCGCAGAAGCTGTTCGACTTCTGCACGAGCGTCGAGGAGATCGTAGATAGCGGAACCTACAAAGACCTTGAACATGGAAATATTGTCTTACATGTGAGGACGGCAGCGCCTGGTGCCGTTGCCGGCTTGTCCAGCAGTGTACTTCCAGCGATTTTACTCCCCCAACTAACCGCCGTCCAGCACCCACTTCTTTTTCGCTCTTTCGGCATTTCGTGATAAAAGTGGAACCTATTTCGACAAATATGTTTCTCGCTAAGACGCTAAGATACAAAGAAAATAGGCGTAATTTCGGCGTTCGGATCGTAGTCGATGCTCGTAGAGTAAATGTCGGTGATTTTTTGATAGAACAGCCGCTCGCTGGAGCGAATATCTCGGATGCGGGAAAGGAGTTCGTCGAAATAGTCATCGCCCAGAGTTCGCCCGGCCTTGATGCGTTCGTTGTCAAGTGTAAAACCCTTGACCAGAAGTTCGGCAAGCCGTGCGGTAGCCCATTGGCGGAAGGCGGTACCGCGGGCCGACCGAACGCGATAGCCCAATACCGGAAATGTTTGGAAATCTAGCAGTTACGATCCCAATAATCCTCGTGAATTTGCCCTCACCCTAACTCTCTCCCGGAGGGAGAGGGGAATTTTGGGATAGGCTCTTATTGAGCTGGAACTGCGCCTGGCTGCACGGGCTGACCGTGCTCGTCGAAGTAGGAATCGCTTGTGCGGTTTCCCTGCTCGTCGTAGGTGGCCTTCCATACGGCATAGCCTTCCTTTTTCAGGCAGGGCTTGCCGTCGATGCCGAATACGGACTCGCTTGTCTGGTTTCCCCGCACGTCGTAGGTGGCCTTCCATACGGCATACCCTTCCTTGAACAGGCAGGGCTTGCCGTCGGTGCCTAAGCAGGACGCGCTTGTCTTGTTTCCCCGCTCGTCGTAGGTGGCCTTCCATACGGCATACCCATCCTTGTAGAGGCAGGGTTTGCCATCGGTGCCGAATAAGGACTCGCTTGTCTTGTTTTCCCGTTCGTCGTAGGCGGCCTTCCATACGGCATAGCCTTCCTTTTTCAGGCAGGGCTTGCCGTCGATGCCGAATA
>JBEKIK010000067.1:0-7599 GCA_050011795.1 Thermoguttaceae bacterium
CGATAATAACGCCCAGGGCGGTCAGGGCGGAACGCATTTTATTGCGCTTAAGAGCTTTCAATGCCGTGATAAACGTGTGGGGGGCCATCAAGGTCATAGACTTGCGTAGGGCAGGACGGACTGTTGCCGGCTCGTGATCCGTATCCGCAGCGGGCCGATTGTCTCCGTTGCCGGATTTATTCGATCCGTCATTTTCAACCAGGCCGTCGCTGATTCTGATGACCCGATGCGCATAAGCGGCTACATTCGGGTCGTGGGTGACGAGAATGACCGTGATGCCTTCGGTGTTGAGTTGCTGAAACATTTCCAGGATTTCAACGCTGGTGTGGGAATCGAGATTGCCCGTGGGCTCGTCGGCCAGGACCAAGGAAGGTTGGTTTACCAGCGACCGGGCAATTGCCACGCGTTGCTGTTGTCCGCCGGACATTTGCGACGGTTCATGGTCGCTGCGATCGGCCAGCCCGAGACGATCCAAAAGGATTCCGCCCAGCCGGCGGGCTTCAGAGGCTACGGGCCGTTGAGGATTATAGTCCAGGGGCATGATCACGTTTTGCAGGGCCGAGGTCCGCGGCAGGAGATTGAAGTTTTGGAATACGAAGCCGATTTTCGTAGTTCGCACAATCGCCCTTTGATTTGGCGTCAGGTTGCTCATTTCCTCTCCGTCGAGCCAGAACTTGCCCGAGGAGGGGTGATCGAGGCAGCCGAGGATGTTCATCAAGGTGGTCTTTCCGGAACCGGAAGCGCCCATCAGCGCGACCATCTCTCCCCGATTGATGGAAATCGAAATGCCCTTGAGCACCGGTACATCGACTTCGCCCAGGTAATACGTTTTATGAATGTTTTCCAGTCGAATTAGTTCCATAACAGGATTCAAATAATAATTACCTGCCGCTTTTGCTGCGGAATATTTTTGGAGCAAATGGATTAGTGGTATCTCCGCTGTCGACAAGTTCGGCGCCTTTGGATTCGCCTCTAATAACTTTCATTCCTTCTTTCACCGCGTCTCCGGATACCTCGGTTTGAGTTCCATCGGTGGCACCGATCTGGATATCGACGGGGCGGACGAAATTTCCGTCTTTTACCCATAGCCGCCCGCGATCAACGCGATCGTTGGCGAGTTTAGCCGATTTTGCGTCGCCCGGCGATTTGGGATCTTTATCGCCGGGCTTACTGGCTAACGTCGGTGCGATCTTCTCGCGCAACTCCGGAACAACCTGCTCCGGCCGGGGCTTCCATCGCACGGCCGAGTTTGGCACCAACAGGATGTTTTTGTGCGCCTCGACCTCAAACTGCAGGTTTGCCGTCAGATATGGTATGAGTTTAAGATCGGAGTTATCGAAAGTGACGACCACGGTGTATGTAACCACGTTTTGCGTACTGACGGCGTTCAAGCGGATCTGGGCCACTTTTCCGTGAAAAACTTCGCCCGGGTATGCGTCGACGGTAAACTGCACCGGCATATCCGGCCGGCTGCGGATCTTTCCGATATCCGCTTCGTTTACCGAAGACCAGACCTGCATCTTGCTGAGGTCCTTGGCGATAAGGAACATGCTAGGCGTATTCAGGCTACCCCCCGCCACCGTCTGGCCGATATTTACCCGGCGATCGACAATCACGCCCTCCACAGGCGATTTAATGACGGTATAAGCCAGATTGGTTACCGCCATGTCCAGAGCGGCCTTGTTTTGAACGATTGTGGCTTCTCCCACCGCCACGTTTGCCTTGGCCACTTCGTTGTTGGCCACGGCCAGGTCGTAATCGCTGTCGGCAATGCCCTTGATCGGCCGGTCGGTGCCAGGAATGTCTTTTATGGATCGCAGTTCTTCGGCCCGTTTCCGGTCTTGCTCCGTCTGCAACAGCTTGGCTTGCATCTGCTTCAAGTCGGCCTGCGAGCGTAAATAAGCCGCTTGAGCCTGATCGACCTGGGCCTTGTACATGGCATCGTCGATATAGGCCAGTTCGGTGCCTTCGTGGATCGCACTGTCGTAGTCGACTTGTTTTTTCTTTTCCGGGTCGCTGGGGTCTACGCCGAAATCCTTGATTCTGCCCACCACTTGAGCGCCCACGTCCACGAGTTCTTCAGGCTCGACCGTTCCGGTGGCGCTGATCGTGGAAAGGAGGTCGTCGCGATTGACGGTCACAGTGAGGAAATGAGTGGGCGGTTCGGCGGCGACATATATCGTATAATACGCCGCTCCACCGGCCACGAGAACGATAATTATTATAACGCTTAGTGCTAATTTCATGAAATCACCTTTGATATCATTAATTCCTGTCGCCAGTGGCGCGGGCCGGCGGGATTACTGCCATTCGACGCTTTTTCCTGATTGACGGCAATGCTGGCCTGCATCAACATTTCCAAGGCGGCTATTATTTCTTTACGTTCATTTGGGGACAAATGTTGCATAACGGCCGATATGCAACGGATTCGAAGATCTTCGTGTCTGCGCATGATTATTTCACCGCGGGGGGTTAATTGAAGGCATCGAACGCGCCGATCCTTTTCTTCAGCGACGCGACAGACCAATTTCGCCCGTTCCATACGGTCGGCGATCTGCGTCATGGCACTGAGCGTTACGCCGAGTTCATGGCTGAGAGCCGACATCTGCCGCGGACCGTCCAGCAAACTGTAACAGACGCGTATTTGAGTCAGCGGTAAATTCGCGGCCGGATCGTCGTCGAGGGTAAAGAGCCGCCGCATTAGCGCGGGCAATAGCGAGGCAACGACTTCGGCTTCTTCAGATTTATCAGATTTAATTGAATGATTCATGACGCTTCCCCCCCCAAAAAATGGCACCTAATGTCATTTGCAGAGTGTTTTAAGGCGTGAGGTTCTTAATTAGTCTATATAGTTAATATATATAAAGTATCTTGGATAGTCAATGACTTTTTTACAAAAATAACGGGGCTGATTATCTCCTTTAGAGGGGGGCATGAATGGCTAAGATTTGTCCTGGCAGTTACTTAAGGATGTCCTGAAATTAGGATTAAAAAATCATGGATAAATTATGAAATGTCTTACCCGTTGCCCGACCATGCCGACCATGCTTCGCATGGTGCCCGATGGTGCCCGGTCGCAACTAAACGACTGAAAAATATGGTTAAAATCGGCTATTTAATTTCAAGACAGTCTCAGTTACTTGGCAATTATTATCGTTGCCCGCCCATGGCCTCGACAATCCCGCGGATAAAAAGTAGATTACAAAATTCGCCAAAATCCAGATGCCGAAGGCGTCACGGTTAATCATAGATTCCGTATGCCGCCGGAATAGTTGTAGATAACGATTATGAAGGTATAGTCCATGCCAGAAGTCAAGATTCAAATCGGCTGTCGGTTCTTTTTGCCCAGACCGGCCTTAGACGAGTTAATTTCGACTCTCCTTAAAGAGGGTTATACCGTGTTAGGTCCGGCGATTATCGAGGGCGCGGTTTCTTTGCAGCCCATTCAATCGGCCGCCGATCTTCCCAAAGGAATAAAGGACGATCAGGACGGGGGCAAGTATCGCCTGGTGGAAGGGGATCCTGAGTTGAATTTCGAGTACGTGGTCGGACCCCAGGGGCCGAAACGGCATTTTTTCCCTTCCAATCTCCAGTTATTCCAATTCCACGTCGCAAAGAACAGGTTCGATCTCGACGCCGGACCTCCCCAAGTGCCGAAACTGGCCTTCCTCGGCGTTCGTCCCTGCGAACTGGCGGCAATCAAGGTGCAGGATCGCGTATTCGGCATGGGCGACCCGGGCGTGTTTCGCTGCGAGTCGGAACCCTGGTACATGCAAAGCCGGCAGGAATCCTTGATGATCGCCGTGAACTGCAACCGGCCGGGCGGCACGTGCTTTTGCGCTTCCTGGGGCACTGGACCAAAGGCCGCCGATGGTTTCGACCTCGCTCTGACCGAATTGCACGAGGGGTTCGTAGTCGACGTTGGATCGAAGCGCGGGTCGGCACTCGCCGAAAAGCTTCCCATTCGCGAGCCTTCCGGCGCGGAATTGGAACTGGCCGACTTGAAGCTCGAGCGTGCCCGCGAGCACATGGGCCGGCGGCTCGATACCGACGGATTGAAAGAACTGCTGGATCAAAGCATCGGATTTCCAGAATGGGACGACGTTGCCAAGCGCTGCCTTTCCTGCGGCAATTGCACCATGGTATGTCCCACCTGTTTTTGCTGCACGGTGACCGACGCCACCGACTTAAGCGGAGAAAAGATCACTCGCACGCGTCAGTGGGAATCGTGTTACACGCATCAATTTACCTATACTCCCGCCGGTCCGGAGCGCAATACGATTCGCGGACGTTACCGGCATTGGATGCGCCACAAGCTCTGCACGTGGTGGGATCAATTCAACATGAGCGGTTGCGTGGGCTGCGGCCGGTGCATTACCTGGTGCCCGGTGGGCATCGATCTAACGGAGGAATCGAAACGCCTGCGCGAAGTAGCGCCAAAACATTTACGCGGTTCTTCGATTCGTGAAAGAGAGGTTTAGTATGACTGAAACGCTAACTGCCCCCCGTCCGGAACCCATCTGCGGGATGAACACTTGGATGCCCGTTCCCGCCCGCATTCTTGACGTGCGCACGGAAAACTCCAACACCAAGACCTTCACCTGCCAGTTCATCGACGAAGATATCCGCAAGATGTACGGTTTTTTGCCCGGGCAGTTCAACATGCTGTATGTGCCGGGCGTGGGCGAAGCGGCTATTTCCATCAGTTCCGATTCGGAGCAAAAGGATCACATACATCACACCGTGCGCATCGTGGGTTCGGTCACGCGCGCGGTGGAAAAGCTTCCCAAGGGCTCGATCATCGGGCTGCGCGGCCCGTTCGGAACGCCATGGCCGCTGAAGGAAATGGAAGGAAAAGACGTAGTGATCGTGGCCGGTGGGATCGGGCTTGCACCTTTGCGTCCGGTAATTCATTGGATCTTGCGGCACCGCAAACTTTATAAGCGCGTGATGCTCTTATATGGTTGCCGCACTCCGGAGGACCGCGTTTTCGCCCAAGAATTGGAACAGTGGGATCGGGACGGGTCGATTCAAGTCCTGGTCACCGTGGATAACGCCACCGGCGCATGGTCCGGTCCGGTGGGTGTGGTCACCAACCTTATGCAGCGCGTGAAGGTGAACGCCGACCGCACGGTCGTGCTGGTTTGCGGCCCGAAAATTCTCAACCGCGTGGCCGCCTGGAATTTTCTGCAATTGCACGTGCCGCCGGACCACGTTTACGTCAGTCTGGAGAGGAACATGAATTGCGGTTTTGGGCGGTGCGGGCATTGCCAACTGGGGGCGAAGTTCATCTGTAAGGACGGGCCCGTGTTCAGTTTCGCCGAGATCGCCGATATCTTTACCAAAGAGGAGATGTAAAGATGCCCCCTGTTAAACCCAAAGTGGCGGTTTACAAGTTTTCCAGTTGCGACGGCTGCCAATTGCAGCTTCTGAATCTGGAAAACGAATTGCTCGATTTGCTGGGCGCCGTGGAAATAGCCTATTTTCTCGAAGCCCGTAGCCGCGTCCTTCCCCCGCCTTACGACATCGGACTGGTCGAGGGAAGCATATCCACGGCCGAGGAAGAAGAACGCATTCAACAGGTCCGCCGCGATTGCAAGTATTTAATCGCCATCGGCGCATGCGCTACCTCGGGCGGAATTCAGGCCCTTAGGAATTGGGCGAACGTCGACGATTACATACGTTGCATTTATGCCAAGCCGGAATATATCTCCACACTGGAAACGGCGTCGCCAATAGCAACCCACGTGTTCGTCGATTTCGAGCTCCGTGGCTGTCCCATCAACCAATATCAATTGCTGGAACTGGTCTCGGCCCTTTTAACCGGCCGGAAACCGAACGTTCCCACTCACAGCGTGTGCATCGAGTGCAAGCGGCGCGGACTTTCCTGCGTTTTAGTATCGCAAGGAAAACCATGTCTGGGCCCGATCACCCAAGTCGGTTGCGGCGCGCTGTGTCCGGGGTGCGATCGGGCATGTTACGGCTGTTTCGGGCCGATGGAACAACCCAACATCACTTCGCTGGGTGGATGGTTCACCGACCAACTCGGACAGAGCGACCGGGATATGAAACGCATGTTGCGATTGTTCAACGGATATCTGGAACCGTTCAAGCAAGCCAGCGAATACTATGAGCGGCGCGAAAAAAAACAATAAGTCCCCTCTCCGGGCACCGCGCCAGCGGTCGGGAGAGGGTTAGGGTGAGGGCGAGTATATTTCCTTAGAATATCCCTCACCCCCGGCCCCTCTCCGGGCACCGACCGAAGGTTGGTCGGGAGAGGGGAGATGTGATGGACACACTTTAAAACCGTTCAAACAAGCAAGTGAATATTATGAGCGACGCGAAAAAAAGCAGTAAACCCGGCACGAGAACCATCAGCGTAAAGGCCCTGGCCCGCGTGGAAGGCGAAGGCGCACTGAATATCACCATGCGCAACGGCACAGTCGAGGATTTGCAGTTTAAAATCTACGAACCGCCCAGGTTTTACGAAGCCTTTTTGCGCGGCCGGGGGTTTGAAGAGGTGCCCGACATCACCGCCCGCATCTGCGGCATCTGCCCGGTGGCGTATCAGATGAGCGCCTGCCACGCCCTGGAAAAGGCCATGGGCGTTTTCAACCAGGTCGATCCCGCCATTCGCGTCTTGCGCAACCTGTTGTATTGCGGCGAATGGATCGAAAGTCATGTCCTGCACATGTTCATGCTGCACCTGCCCGACTTTTTGGGATATGAAAGCGCGATCAGCATGGCCCAGGATCACGGCCCGGTGGTGAAACGCTCGCTGAGGATCAAAAAGGCGGGAAACGATCTGATTTCGCTCTTGGGCGGACGGTCGGTGCATCCGGTGGGCGTGTGCGTGGGCGGATTCCATAGGGCGCCGACGCCGGCCGAAGTCGCCGCGCTTCTGCCGGAGATAAAATCCTGCCTGGACGACATGTGCGATCTGACGCTGACTTTGGCCAAAATCATAAAATTCCCAGAACTAGATCGCGATTATGAATTTGTCGCCCTTTGCCCGGATAACGAATATCCCATGAACCTGGGACGCATTAAAAGCAATAAAGGCCTGGACGTCGATCAACAGGAATTCGGCACGGTGGCAAATGAGTTTCAGGTTCAACATTCGATGGCATTACATTCCAGGTTTAAAGACCGGGGTTTTTACATGGTCGGCCCCATGTCGCGGCTGAACCTTAACGCCGAAAAACTGCATCCCCGCGCCGCCGAAATTTTAAAGTCCGTATGCAAGACGATCGGAAAACCGCTGCCTTGGTGCAACAGTTTCCTTAATTTCATGGCCCGGGGCGTGGAAACCGTCCACGCATTGGCCTTGGCCGTGGACATAATGGATGACTACACCATGCCCAAGCGCTCGCGGATTCCGATCACACCCCGCTCCGGCATAGGCGGCCACGGCACCGAGGCCCCGCGTGGCCTCTGCTGGCACGAATACCGCACCGAGGCCGACGGCACAATCGCCACGGCCCGGATCATGCCGCCCACCAGCCAGAATCAACCGACCATAGAAGCGGATCTGCGTCAACTGGCCGAACAAATCGCCTCGCTCTCGGACGAGGAAATGGCCTTGAAGTGCGAGCATCT
>JBEKIK010000068.1:0-7581 GCA_050011795.1 Thermoguttaceae bacterium
AAGGCTTCGTCGTCGGTCATCGAGGTGCAGTGCAGTTTATTGTCGAGGATGGCGTTGGCCACCGCGCGGAGATAGAACTTCTGCTGGGTCAATCGCAAGGCCAGGTTGCCGTCGCCGTAGCCCTGATCGAGCATCATTTGCTCGGTGTACACCGCCCAGCCTTCGACATATACCCCCGATTCAAACACCCGGCGAATGAGCGAAGGATTCCGGTGGGCGTATTCCAATTGCACGAAGTGGCCGGGATAAGCCTCGTGGATGGTCAGTATTTGCAGCATGTGCGAATTGTATTCTTCCAGCAGGCTTTCCACCTTTTTTGCGTCCCAATCCTTGGGCGGAGGGCTGACCGCGTAGAAACTCGCGGCCTTGGGATCCAAGGGCGGGGCGGGTTCGCAATAGGCCGTGGAATTGCCGCGCTTGAATTCCGGCATCTCCACCACCTGGCAGTGATCGGGCTGGGGCAGTCGCACAATATCGCGATCGGTGATGAACTTTTTGATCCGATCCACGTTCGTCCGGGCATTGGGGACCAGCTCGGCGACTGTGCAATGTTCCAGACCCACCTTGCCCAAGACCTGCTCCACGCAGAAGCGGCGGCCTTCGGCGTCGTCCGGCGGCTGTGGCTCTTTGGGAAAATAACGGCTCCAAAGCTGCCGGGCGATAAGATACATGTCGCGCTGGACGCGGACGAACTCCGACTCGGCTTCGGCCAGAACCTGCTCGGGCGTCACGTCCGCCTCAAGTTCCATCTCCAATTTTTTCGCGAACTTTTCCTTGCCCAACCGCCATTGGCCCTTGGCATGGGGCAACAGTTCTTTTTCCAGGAATTGCTGGTATTGCTTCAGCGATTCGACCACGGGCTGGGCGGCGGCTTTCAAACCATCCAACTGCGGCGTATCGCCGGCCACTTCAAAAATATCCCGCTCGTAAAAACCGATCGCTCCCAGGTTCTGCTTGATTGCGGTTTCGGTCGCCACCGCAGGAGGATTTTGCAGACTGCGCCGGGCTTCGGCGACCACCTCGGGAATGTGCTTCATCCGGGCGATGGCGTTGGCAATGTTGGTCTCCTTGGGCAGCGTGGACTGCGTGAGCAGCGTGTATACGCTCTCGTTGATGTAAGAGTTGTAGACCCGCGGGTCCAGTTCGAAGGGCCGCAGGTTCTCGGCCAGCCAGATGGATGCGGTCAGTTGATGCCGGAAGATATCGTAATCGATCTTTCCGTCGCGCGACAGTTTTTCATAATCCACCTGCTTGGGCAGTTCTTCCAAGGTTGTGCGCGAATGTTCGACCCAATTCTTTCGGGCTTGGGGTGAAAGATCGTCCAGCAGATTGTCGAAACGATGGTCGCCCAGCCGGGTCGCTTCCGTCGGCCGAAGGCGAAAGGTTTCGTCCAGATATTGTTTGAAAAATGCGTTGAGTTTCGCATCGGCGTCTTCGGCGTAAGCGGTTGAAAGGCCGGCTGATAGCAAAAATAGCGCCGCTACAATGTTTCCAATAATTGTGGTTTTCATCTTGCTTTAGTTCCTTAGTGCTTATTTTATCGCTTTTGACGGCAATGCGGGGCGACGATCCCCTTTTTGATGGATGTATTTAGTTTAACTTCTCGGGAGCGGGAAAATCAATGGTTAGGATGTGTCTTTTATAAGCGGAATGGGGTGTATATAATACTCCGACTTCGCGATTTGTTTTCGCATAATTTCAAAGAAAAGGACAATGGATATATGAAAGCGGGTTATCGAGCGTTGATTTTATGCTTGGCGGCGGGCATTTTTAGTCCGGCGGCGACGGTTTGGGCGCAATCGGGTTTGTTCGAAGGCAATCAAGGCGGAGGATTGCCGGGGATGGGCGTTGACGGTAAAGACATTGTCAAACTGAATGCCCGATTCACCCCGCCCGCCGGAAAACAGCCCGCCGTGTTGTTCATCACGGCCGAAATAAAACAGGGTTGGCACATTTATTCCATAACCCAGGCGCCCGGCGGACCGATCCGAACGAAGATTCAATTGGCCGAGTCGCCGCAGTATCGGCTTGCGGGCGAGTTCCAATCGCAGCCGCCGCCTAAAAAGGAAAAAGAACCCGATGCCTTCGGCGATTTAACGATTGAAAGTCATTTCGGGACCGTGACCTGGTACGCCCCCTTGGAATTGGCCGCGGGCGCGGACCCGGCCAGGCTGAGGATCGATGGAAAGGTCGGCTTTCAAGCATGTGATGCCAACTCTTGCATCCCGCCCAGGGATATCGCTTTTTCGGCAATACAAGGCGCGGGCATAAATCTGCCCGTCGAAAACCAGGCGGCAATCGCACCCCGTGCGGAGATTTCCAAAAACACCAATTCGGTTCGTCCCAACGAAACCGGCAATTCGCTTTGGATGCAATTAGGTTTCGCCTTTCTGGGCGGTTTGATTTTAAACATCATGCCCTGCGTTTTGCCGGTAATCAGTCTGAAAATTTTCTCATTCATGCAGCAAGCTGGCGAGCATCGCGCAAGGGTGTTTGTTTTGAATGTATGGTATTCGCTGGGATTGCTGGCGGTGTTCATGGTGCTGGCCGCCTTGGCCGCCACGGCCGGATTGGCCTGGGGCGAGCAATTCACCTTGCCCTGGTTCAAGGTGGCCATGACGGCCTTGGTGTTCGTAATGGCCCTGAGCTTCCTTGGCGTGTGGGAAATACCCATTCCGGGTTTTGTGGGCGCAGGCAAGGCCGGCGATCTTCAGGCCCGGGAAGGACCGGGCGGGGCATTTTTCAAAGGGGCCTTCGCCACGATCCTGGCAACTCCATGCAGCGGACCGTTCCTGGGGCCGGTGTTCGGATATTTATTGCGGCAACCGCCGCACATGGCTTATTTGATATTCGGCGCCGTGGGGCTGGGCATGGCTTCGCCCTATCTGGTGATCGGGGCTTTTCCCGAACTGATTCGCTTTTTGCCCAAGCCCGGCCGTTGGATGGAAACCGTAAAGGAACTAATGGCATTCTTGCTCTTGGCCACGGTGGTTTATTTGTTCAGCACGCTCAGCGCGGCATATTTTCTTCCCACCTTGACTTTGTTGATCGGGCTGTGGTTCGCCTGTTGGTGGGTCGGGCGAACGCCTCTGATCGCATCGATAAACGCCCGACTTATGGCATGGTTGGGCGGATCGCTTGTAGCGGCTCTTGTGGGCTGGTTCGCATTCACGATTTTGTTAATGGAATCGAAAATCCCCTGGCTGACGTTTTCGCCCCAGGCATTGTCCCAAGCAAGAGCGGAGGGCAAGACGGTAATGGTCGATTTTTCAGCCGCTTGGTGCCCGACTTGCAAAACCAACTTGAAATTGGCCGTCGAGACCGACGCGGTGTACGAACTCGTAAAGGCCAACGGCGTGGTTCCCATGCTGGCCGACTGGACCGATCAATCGCCCACAATAAAAAAAGCGTTGAATGATCTGGGCCGCAATTCCATTCCAGTTTTGGCTATATGGCCCGCCAATTCGCAGGGACAAGAACCAATTATCCTTTCGGATTTATTGAGCGAAAGCCAAGTGCTCGAAGCATTAAAAACCGCGGGACCGTCGAAATAGGGATTGGGGAGCGGGGATTAAGGTCGGTTCTCATTGGAGAACGAGGGGTGGGCAGTTTACTGCCCACTTTATGACTGCCCACTTTATGAGATGGTCAGGGCGAAACCGCCAGCGGTTTTTATCAAGTTTTCAGTAATCAGTTTTCATTCCTCCGGCCTATAGCCTTTTGTTTTCATCCCTCATCCTTCCCCCTTCATCCTTTCTCCCAAACCACTCCTTGCGGCCCTTTTTCCGCCCGGCCGATGGGCCAGGATTGGAGTTTCGATCGCTTTAATTGCTGGCGGATGCTTTCGGCATAGAAGGGGGCAACTACCAAGACCAATCCGACGCCCATGTTGAACACCTGGTCCATTTCGGACTGATCGACTTCGCCCAGATGTTTCAGCCAAGTAAATATAGGTGGGACCGGCCAACTTCCGCGATCGATAACAATTTGAACTTCCTCGGGCACGATGCGGGCGAGATTCTCGCACAGGCCGCCGCCGGTGATGTGGGCAATGCCGTGCACCACGTTCTTGACGCGATAATAATTAAGTATCTGACGCACCGGCCGGGCGTAGATGATCGTGGGTTCCAACAGGGTCTGGCCCACGGTCCGGCCAAGTTCCTCGACGTGGTCGTTGACCGAAAAGCGGGCGATGTCGAAGACGATTTTCCGCGCCAGGCTGAAGCCGTTGGAATGTAGGCCCGAGGACGCCACGCCGAGGACCACGTCGCCGGGTTCGATCGCGCGGCCGTCAATGATATTTTTCTTATCGACCACGCCGACGCAAAAGCCGGCCAGGTCGTAATCGCCGGGCGCGTACATATCGGGCAGGATCGCCGTTTCGCCGCCTAGCAGTGCGCAATCGCTTTGGATGCAGCCTGCCGTGATGCCTTGGACAAGCTGTTCCAACAGGTCCGGGTCGTCCTTGGGCATGGCCACGTAATCGAGGAAGAAAAGCGGCTCGGCCCCGCAGCACAGTGCGTCGTTTACGCTCATAGCCACCAGGTCGATGCCCACGGTGTTATGCACACCCATGGCCGCGGCGACTTTGAGCTTGGTTCCCACGCCGTCGGTGCAGGAAACGAGCACCGGCTGCTTGTAATTTCGAGAAAAGAGTTTATTGGCGAAATCGAGTTGGAAAAGCCCGGCGAAACCACCCTCCAGTGGTATAACTCTGGGCGTGTAAGTCCGCGACAAAAGCCCGGGCAGCCGGGCCATCGCCTGACGATAAACATCCAGATCGACACCGGCATCCTTGTATGTTGCTTTGGCCATTAAATTGTCCCCTCTCCCGCCGGGAGAGGGTAAGGGTGTGGGCTTTTCCTTTACAACGAGATTGCCGTATTTTAATGCACAAAACATTAATTGGAAAGACTGCGGGGACTGTCCCTTTTTCATGCGACTATATCAGCAACGTTGGGGTCAATTGACAGCACCCATCTCAAGGCTCTATGCTGAAAATCCTATAAAACCAGTTACTATTTCAGTGGGCCAAAATAATGAAAATAAAATATACAGTTGATCCAAATTTGGTCAAAGCAGGATCGAAAGCATTCCGATCGTATGAGAAACGCGATGCCATGTATAAAGTCGCGACGTTCCTTGTCGATCATTTCTGGGGAAAATCGCCAGAAATGGCAGATGCACTTGGCGTCCTCCTCCTGACATGGAACAACGCTCTATACCGATACGGAATATTTGACTTCTTCGCTCTTGAGGCTACACTTCGCAAAAACATGAACACCCTCAAGGCGTTCCGAGACCGTGACATAAAGTCATTTACCGATGAAGACAGAAAGAAGACAAAGGAATTGTTCACAGAATTCCTTGATGCATTAAAGATCGCAGACGGAAAAAAGAAAGGCACAAAAAGTCCTGTCGCGGTGGCAAAGGCGTTACATCTTCTTGCCCCCGCGTTCTTCCCTCTCTGGGATTACAAGATCGCGAAGGGATATGGTTGTAACTACTCGACCAATCCAATCTCGAAGTATCTTACTTTCATCCAAATATCCAAGGACATAGCTGATGAGCTTAAGGATAAAGTCCAGACTGGCGGATCCACTCTATTGAAAGTTATTGATGAGTACAACTATGCGAGGTTCACAAAGAATTTGATATGCCAACAATCGGGTGAAAGTTACAACTTTAAGAAATAAAAGGGAAGCAAAAGGGGAAGCATCTATTTTTCTAATCGTAATTTCAAAACTAAAAGCCAATCAGTAACTCGATAAAGCAGGAGAAAAAACATGAAAAAAGTGGCTATGTCGGAAGTAAAAGACGATCTTTCAAGATATTTACATCTAGCGGAAAATGAGGAAGTTTTTATCACCCGTCACGGCAAGCCCGCCGGAGTATTGATCGGATTTGAAACGGAAGACGACTGGTTCGATTATCGTCTGGAAAATGATCCAAGGTTCCTGCGGAGGATCGAGAAGGCCAGAAACAGCATCAAGTCGGGTAAAGGCATTAGATTGGAAGACGTGTAGGCAAAGAATTGGCCAATTGGACACTCACGTCATTGGTTGCCGACCCGAGCCATTATCCAGATCCTTAACCGCCATCACCCTAACCCTCTCCCAGAGGGAGAGGGGACTTTTTTAACCTTTTCTCATAATTCTCGTAGGGAAATTACCACTTTTTCCGGTATTTCCACAGGCAAAGTGGACTTTTTGCATCTTCCTATCTGGCTTGATGATGAATAAAAGCTATATCTTCCAAGGGAACTCCGGTTAAGCGGAGGATTCCCTAATTTGCATTTCTCGTAACGCAAAACACCAAGGTCGTAGGCTGTAGGCAATGGTAACAAGGCGGAAGGCGAAAAAAACTGATGACTGAAAACTGTTAACTGACAACTGATGAAAAGGGGCAACAAAGGATGAGCAATGGATGTAACCACCATAGGCGGGCTGATACTTGGATTTCTGATGATGGGCTGCGCGCTTGTCTTCATGGGGATGAGCGGCGAAGGGGGCGTGAATTTAGCCGGGTTCATTGATCCGCCGGCGATCATGATGGTTCTTGGCGGGGGCGCGGCGGTGATGCTGGTGGGTTTTCCCCTGCCCCGCGTGCTTTCCATGTTTCCAATCGCTAAAAAACTCTTTTTCCGGAAAAAGGAAAATCCGTCCGAGTTGATTCATTCCGTGGTCAAATTGGCGGAAGTCGCCCGGCGCGAGGGACTATTGGCCCTGGAAAATCTGACCAAGGACATCAAAGATCCGTTCGTGGCCTTGGGCATTCAGATGGCCGTCGACGGCATCAAGCCGGAGATCGTCGAGGAAATCATGCGCAGGGAAATCGAATCCATGGAAACCCGGCACCATGAAGGACGCAAGGTGTTGGAAACGGTCGGGCGCTGCGGTCCGGCGTTCGGGATGATCGCCACGCTTTTGGGATTGGTGATGATGCTGGGCAACCTGTCGAATGCGTCATCGATCGGCCCTTCGATGGCCGTGGCGTTGATCGGGACTCTTTACGGAGCGGTGACCGCCAATTTGATATGTATTCCGATGGCCGAGAAACTATCCTGCCTCAATCATGAGGAGGTGTTGATAAAAGAGATTGTTATGCGCGGGGTATTGTCGATCCAGTCAGGCGATAGTCCCCGGGTGGTCGAGCAGAAGTTGATTACGTTCCTGCCGCCGAAAATGCGGCCTTCTCGGGAGGCAGCGGCGTAAGGTCATGTCTAAAAAACTTCCACCGCCGTCGTCGGAAGGCGGAGCGCCGGAATGGATGGTGTCCTACGCGGACATGATAACCATAGTGATGGCGTTTTTCGTCGTGCTCTACGCCACCACCAGCGGCGCCGGGAAACACGACAAGGGACATTCGGCCGCGGACAGCAAAACCGAGGCCAAAAAAGACAATCCCGGCGGTGAAAAAGGGAAAGGGGGCAATATCGAGGATCAAAATGAAAAACTAAGAGCGGTGTTTGGCTCCTTGTGCGACCGGTTCGGGCCGAATTGGACGCTTGCCAATTGCTGGATCGGAGGGCCGACCGCGCTAAAGGGCCGAGTGCCGGCTGAACTGAAGGCCCAGCCGGGC
>JBEKIK010000069.1:0-7530 GCA_050011795.1 Thermoguttaceae bacterium
ACAGGCCTAATGATGTGCCGGTCTTTCCCTCTACCCAGGGCGTTGCCCTGGGCTATCATATTTAAGCCCTTTGGGCTTAATAATGTTGTCCATATTGCCATAAAGGTGGACGATCTCTTTACCGGGCTTTGGCAACTTGGCGTAGGTTCAGGTAATCCACGGCGATGGCTAAAACCTCATCGAGATAATAATCGCGGATGATGCCTTTGTTGTTGGAATTATTGAGTTCCTCGAAGGTTTTTTCTTCTTCTTTGTCGGCGTTCAGTTCTTCCCGTTCCTTGACGAACTGGGCTTCGTTCAAGGTCACGGATTTTTTGGCCTTTTGTTCTTTATAGCGGGCGATGTTCCGCAGTTCTTTTTGGAATTTATCCGAGGCTTGCACGCGCTGTTCCGAGCAGTGTTTGAGCTGTTCGATTATGGGCGGAGTGACGAGATCTAAGTGCTTATACGACATGGGGTCGACTCGATCGAATTCCATGGGATAGTCGAGATCGGACTCGCCGACGTCGAAATGGCTGGTCAAGGAAGGAAGTTCGACATCGGCCAGAACGCCGCGTTTTTGCGTGCTTTCGCCGTTGGGCCGATAGAATTGCTGCATGGTGACCTTCAAGGCGCCCATGGGGTTTGAATTCGGCAAATTGAAAAACAGATGCTGGCCTATGTCCAACAGGCTTTGCACGGTGCCTTTGCCGTGGGTGGAATGGTCGCCGACGATCAGGCCGCGGCCGTAATCCTGGATAGCGCCGGCCAGGATTTCGCTGGCCGAGGCGCTGAATTTGCTGGTGACCACCACCAGCGGTCCGGACCAGACCATGGCCGGATCAAGGTCATAATACGGGGAAACGTGTCCGTCGGCGCCCTTGACCTGGACCACCGGACCGTTGGGAATGAACAGGCCGGTGAGGTTGATGGCCTCGGTGAGCGATCCGCCGCCGTTGGAGCGAAGATCGAGGACCACGGCATCCACGTTTTTCTGTTTGAAATCTTCCAAGATCGCCCGGACGTCGCGCGTACAGCTTCTGGAATCGGGGTCCCCTCGACGCGCCCCGGGCATATCGTTGTAAAAGCTGGGCAAATTAATTACGCCGATTTTAAACGCGGCGCCGTCGGGACGTTTGCCGACCTCGAAAATTTCGCCTTTTGCCTCGCCTTCTTTCAATTCGATTTTTTGCCGGGTCAGAGCCAGAATCTTTTTATCGCCGTTTGGGCTTACCACCTCCAGCCGGACCACGGTGTTGGGTTTGCCGCGTATGAGATCGACCACGTCATCGAGTTTCATATCCACAACGTCAACGATCGGGCCTTCTTTATCTTGGCCCACGCCCACAATTTTGTCCTCGACTTTCAAGCGGCCGTCTTTATCGGCCACGCCGCCGGGCACGAGATGCTTGACCACGGTGTAACCATAGTCGTCCGCTTGCAGCGATGCCCCGATGCCTTCCAATTCCAGGCGCATCATAATGTTGAAGTTTTCATAGTGTCTGGGCGACATGTAATCGGTATGCGGATCGAACGAAGTCGTCAGCGAATTTAAATAGATTTCCAGCAAGTCGTCGGCATTGATCTGATGCATGCGCTTGGCAAAGCTGTGGTAGCGCTGAGCGAGCCGGTCCACGGGCTTTTTCTCGCCTTTTATATCATTTTTTATATCATTGGTCTTTTGTTCGGTTTTCGGTTCCGTTAAAACCGGCCCGGTTTGATTTTTTTCGTCCTTTTTGTTTTCCTCCGAATCGCCGTCGCCTTTGACGGGTTCCTTGGTCGTTTCCGTTCCGACGGCCTTTTTTTCCTTTTCCGTTTTCAGCACCAGCAAATCGTACTTGATTCGCTTTCGCCAGCGCTCGCGGGCTTCGTTGGGGTCCTTGGGGTATTGAAGCAGGTCTCGATCCACGAGCATCTCCTCGTCGGCCGTGAAATCCAGGGGTTGAGCCAGCAGTTCGTCCACAATTTTCACCCGTTCATCCACCCGCTGTAAATACCGCTGAAACAAATAATAGGCGAAACTAACGTCGTATTTTTCGAACATCTTGATCAAATCGTCCTGGTGCCGGGTGAATTCGTCCACGTCGGACTGATAAAAATATACCTTCATCGGATCCAAGGATTTCAGGAAGGTCTTCATCCACCGGGCGGCCATCTCCTTGTCCAAGGGATGACGCGAAAGGTGTTCTTGAAGCAGTAGACTCCTGACGCCCAAGGTGATTTGGCGATCCTCCGGTCTGGGACCAACGGGATCGGCCCACGCGGCCGGGACAAGACAAGCGGCTATAAGAGCGATAAACAATGCCATACGGAAAAAACGACGGACACGGGGATAACTTTGAAAAACTGACCTCATTGCAAGACCTTTGCTAAAATGGTTAATTTGCGTAAATGCCGTAAGTATTTCCGGCTGGTTGTCTTGGTTCATAGTACACGGGATGGAAAAATGAAGCAAGATCGAGACTTTTTATTAGGAAAATAGCACTTATGGAGTGATCTTAGCTGATTACAATGAAAATTGAGTTTGTTAATTCGACGCTTCCCGGATCATAATCAGCATCATTTTGAATTGCTTAACGGCCTTGACGGCGTGGGGTTTTCCGGCGGGCATCACGAGCATTTGTCCGGCAGTAAGCCGTAGGGGTTTGCCCGCTATGGTTATTTCTGTTTCGCCGTCGAGAACGTGGACCAAGGCATCGAACGGGGCGGTGTGTTCGCTGAGTTCCTGTCCGGCGTCAAAAGCGAATAAAGTGAGCGTGCCGGTTGGTTTCTTGATCAGAGTTCGGCTGACGATTGCACCGGTCTGATACTTTATCAATTCGGCAGTATCGAGCACCTTGGCCAAAAGTATATTATCCGCTGTTTGGGGTTCGGCGTTCATATTATCTTCTTTAATTACGTCGTTTAAACTGGTATTGTTTTCCATTTAATGGCGAATCGACTGCTGAATTATATCGGAAAATCATTACTCAAGCACAGTTCTAAAGGCGGCCATGCCCTGCTGAAGGGTGGGCGGATAATAGCAATTTTGTTAGATATCAAACAAACGAACCGGTTTAAAGTCTTATGCAACAAGATGTTGCGGCTTCTGGAAACCCTTGGAACTTACCTTGATCTTAAGGCCGGGGGTTCATATAATCTGGCCCGCCTGGAATAGGCGACTTTTCGCGTAACGACTTTTCACTCAACGTGTTACTGCTTCAACTCGGGCGGACCCTCAGGGATCGGCTCGACGTGGCAAGGATGTTTGTCTGCTGAAATCACGGCCTGAAAGACCGGTTGACGTCCAATGCGCCGGGCTGGAACTGTGCGCAAGCGTGGAAACTGCGCGCGCGGAGAATAAATTGCAGACTGCAAATTACAGGCGAAAGTGGACAGTGGACGGTGGGCAGTGGGCAGTGAACAGGATTTCGGGTTCAGGGTTCAGGGTGCAGGGTTCAGCACTCTCAACCTCCCACTCTCCACTCTCCACTCTTCACTCTTCACTGTCCACTGCTCTCTGCCCACTCGCCACTAGGCACTCGCCACTAAATCATCATCATTTATCATTTGCCAAACTAAAAGCCGCAATTTGCAATTTGCAATCTTTCTTATGCGGCTGGTTTGTTGCGGCCATTATTGCTTGTGTTGCTGCGACCGCGCGGGGCGAGGTGGATTTGCCCGAGCCGAATCGAAGCGATCCGATCGCCGTAAGCGCCGATGCGGCCAATCGGTGGATGTCCGGCTCTTATGACGTTTGGTTGCTCAGCGGCAACTGCCGCATCCAGCAGGGCGCTGCCGATGCGCGATGCCGCGAGGCATTGCTGTGGATCGAGCGGGCCGATGGAGCTGAACGGTCGGAGAGCAAAATAATCGCCTATTTGGAAGGCGACGTGGAATTGGCGCGAAACGGTCCGTCCGCTCCGGCAAAAGTAAAAGATCAGACCTGGCTGGGGCGGTTTACGACTAATCGCGAGATCCAGGTGTATGCCGGTCAGGTTTCCGGCGAGCCGTCGGCGATGCCGCCGATTTACCAGCGTGCAATGGAGCGCCGCAATCCGATTTCGGCCGACACGGTGACGCGGAGCGAAGTCCGCCAGGCACAGTTTGCCGCGCCGGCCGGTCAACCGGAAGTTATTCCGAAGCCGCAAGCCCGGCAGGAGCAACCGGCCTTGCGGGTACGGCGGGTTCGCGTATTTCCCCGCAGCGACGTGCCATATCAATTGGATTGGAAGTCCGATCCGCGCGGCGGGAATATGTGGATCGCCGTTATCAGCGGGGGCGTGAACATGGTGATCGATACCGAGGGGGCGTTGGGATCGATCGACATTTCCACCGACCGGATGGTCGTCTGGACCGTTAATCCCATGAATAACTCCCAGGATCCGCCCGATTTTTCCGGCAACAGCTTCGTGGACGGACGCACTCCGCTGGAAATATACATGGAAGGGAACATCGTGTTCCGTCAGGGCGAACGCACCATTTACGCCGAGCGGATGTACTACAACGAGCCCAACCGCACCGGCACGATACTGAACGCCGAAATACTCACCCCGGTTCCGACTTACGAGGGCAAGTTGCGGCTGAAATCGGATATGATCCAGCAGACCGGCCGCGACAGCTATTATGCCCAAAACACGTTCATCACATCGAGCCGGATGGGCGAGCCGGGCTACAGGCTGCAATCGGGCGACATCTTTTTTGAAGACATCCAAAGCCCGATGATCGATCCCTTAAGCGGGCAGGTTCTGCTCGATCCGAAGACGAACCAGGAATTAGTCGAGCACAATAAATTGGCCACCTCGTCGAACAATTTCCTTTTCATCGGACCCGTGCCCGTGTTTTACTGGCCCGTTCTTTCGACCAATTTGGAGGAGCCGACGTATTACATCCGCCGCGCCCGGGCGAAATACGATCGGGTTTACGGCACGCAAATTCTGACCACCTGGAACGGATATGAGCTGCTGGGAGTGAAAAAGCCCCCGCCCGGCACCGATTTGGAGTTCAGCTTCGACTACTTGGGCTTAAGGGGTTTTGGCGCCGGCGGCAGTTTCACTTACAATCTTCCGGGCATTTTCGAGATGCCCGGGCAGGTCGGCGGACTGTTCGATTATTGGGGCATTCCCGACCACGGCACCGATAACCTGGGCGTGGACCGCAGCGCTTTAGTCCCTGAAAAGGAATATCGGTTCCGGATGTTCTGGCAGAACCGGCAAATGCTGCCCAATGATTGGCAACTCTCGACCGAATTGGGTTATATCAGCGATCGCAACTTTTTGCAGAGTTATTACGAGCGTGAATGGGACACGCTGAAAGATGAGAGCACCGGCGTGGAATTGAAACAAACTCAGGAAAACCGTTCGTTTAGTATTTCGGCCGACGTCCGCTTGAACAACTTCTTTACCGAGACCGAATGGCTGCCGCGGGCCGATCATTTTTGGCTGGGCCAGTCGCTTTTGAACGATACGTTTACCTGGTACGAACACAGTATGGCGGGATACGCCCGCTTCCGCCCGGCCAACACGCCCGCCAATCCGCAAGACCAGCCGTTTTATTATTTACCCTGGGAAACCGTCACCACGCCGACTCTGGTGCAGCCGGCGCCGGAGCGATACGGCGAGGTATTTTCAACCAGGCAGGAAATCGACTGGCCCTTCCAGTTGGGCGATGTCAAAATCGTGCCTTACGCCTTGGGCGAATTGGCCCACTGGGGTCAGGACCTATACGGCGATTCCTTGAACCGGGCCTACGGGCAGGCCGGCGTGCGTGCGAGTTTGCCCATTTGGTCCGTCGATCCCTCGATAAAGAGCGATTTGTTCAACCTCAACGGAATTGCCCACAAGGTGGTTTTCGAGGCCGAGTTTGCCTTTGCCGATTCGAATCAAAATCTCGACCAACTGCCGCTGTATAATCCGCTGGACGACAATTCGGTCGAGGCCGAGCGGCAGCGGTTCCGCATATATTCGTACAACAGTCCGCCTAACGTCTTTCCCCTGTGGTTGGACGAACGTTATTATGCCGTGCGCACGGGTCTGGGCAGTTGGGTAACCGAGCCCAGCACCGAAGTGGTCGACGACCTGACGGTCTTTCGCCTAGGCGCCCGGCAGCGATGGCAGACGAAGCGCGGCACGCCCGGCAACGAGCACATCATCGATTGGATAACGCTGGACACCAACATCAGCCTGTTCCCCAATCCCGACCGCGACGACTTCGGCCAGGTGGTGGGACTTGCAAACTACAATTTTTCCTGGCACCTGGGCGATCGGCTGACGCTGCTTTCCGACGGGGATTTCGACTTCTTCTACCAAGGTCAAAAAACATACAGCGTGGGCGCTTATCTCAGCCGTCCGCCGCGAGGCAGTTTCTACCTCGGTTTCAGGCAGATCGAAGGCCCGTTGGACAGCCGGGTGATTACGCTCTCGTACACTTATTGGATGAGCCCCAAGTGGATATCCACCTTCGGCACGACATACGACTTCGGACAGGAAGGCAACATCGGACAGACCTTCGGAATTACGCGAATCGGCGAATCGTTCCTGGTGAATCTCAGCTTTACGGTCGATCCTGCGCGGAACGACTGGGGCGTGGGGTTCTCGATCGAACCGCGTTTCCTGTCCAAGAGCCGGCTGGCTAACATCGGCGGGGCACATATCCCGGTGGCTGGAGCGAATGGACTGGAATAAATAAATGCAGAATGCAGAATGCAGAATGAAAAATGAAAAAACCGTTTGCGGTTTCGCACGGAGAGTGTGTCCTGAAATTATCAATAGATGTCCCCTCTCCCATTGGGAGAGGGTTAGGGTGAGGGTAATTTGTAATTCATCCATTCCGGCCCTCACCCCCGCCCCCTCTCCCAATGGGAGAGGGGAGAATTTGAGACAAGCTCTGAGAATCAAAAAACGCCCACTGTAAACTGTAAACCGTGAACTGTAAACCGAAAACCGATAACTGACAACTGACAACTGAAAACCTAAACTTATGCTCGATCCGAAACCAATTTCCGAACGTCCTTGGTTGCGTAAATTCCGCGATGCCTTCCGCGGCGTGAGGGCGGGCGTGCGCGGACAGAGCAGCTTTTTCGTGCATTTTTTCCTAACTGCCGCCGTAATCGTCGCCGCCGTGGTGCTGCGCGTGGATCTTGTAGAATGGTGTATTCTACTGGCCTGCATCGCCATGGTGCTTACGGCCGAGATGTTCAACAGCGCGTTGGAATCGATGGCCAAGGCCATCACTGGCGAAACCGACCCGCACCTGGGCAATTCGCTCGATATCGGCAGCGGGGCGGTGCTGGTCGCCTCGATCGGCGCGTCGGTCGTCGGCGGCATCATCTTTATCAACCACTTGGGCGTGATGTTCTCATGGTGGTAATAAGAGCCTATCCCAAAACGCCCCTCGCCTTTTGGGAGAGGGGTCGGGGGTGAGGGCCGAGCGTGAAAAAATTTTAAAATAGTGCCGCGAGATTTGTTTGCGCTTCCATTCTTTACGGGGCATTTAGCATTTTTCACCAACCCGAGGCGTTTTTTGGAAGAAATGTTTGAAAACACCGGCGCAATGGGTTGTGGAATAAGGAGT
>JBEKIK010000070.1:0-7486 GCA_050011795.1 Thermoguttaceae bacterium
GCAGGCGAAAAACGTCTTCAATCGTATAAGTCTATCTTCTTAAACACGAAAAGCAATTCGTTTTTTTGGGAAAACCCATAACAATCGCTAATTGGAGGTAAATTCTTGACCGGGATAGAATTGAGCTACAATTCATTATTGATACAATTATGTACAAAGATACCTTTTCCCCGTCCTTCTAAAATGTTGATTCATTCCTAGGAGAACAAAATGTTGAGATTAAACCGTACGGCAACAGCGGTTATACTTGGGCTGATTTCAACCATCTCGGCCCGGGCCGTGGATACTGACCCATCGACCGCTTCACATCCCGCAATCGATCAGGTATTTGCAAAGTATGAAAAGGCCTTTAATGCGGGCGATGCCAAGGCCATCGGCGCGTTATGGAAAAGCGACGGCGAGTTTATCGATCCCCTGGGCAACAAAATCGTCGGACGCGAGGCCATCGAAAAACTGTTCCAGGATTTCTTTTCACGAACCCCCGGAGAAAAACTTTCCATTAAGGTGCTCTCGATAAAGGAAGAGGAGGAAGGCCGCGTGGTAGTGGCTGAAATCGTGCCGGAAGTCAGTCCGCCGCTGCCCGGCCGGATCGGTTCCAATAAGGCCACAATCGTATTGGTGCGTTCCGGCGAAAACTGGCTCATCGAAGGCGTAAAGGAAAGGCTCCATGTTCCCGCCGCTTACGAACATCTGAAAGCTTTAGAGTGGCTGGTCGGTTCATGGTCCACCCAGACGCCTTCAAGCGCCGAACCTGATAAAGCAAACCAAATATCCATCAATGCCACTTTTCAATGGACGGCGAATAAGAGCTTCCTTACTCGCACTTTTAGCACGCACACGCAACAGCTCGAATTGCAGGGCACCGAGATTATAGGCTGGGATCCGCAGGCGAAGTCGATCCGTTCCTGGTTGTTCGAATCTACCGGCGGGTTTACCGAGAGCGCTTGGAAGCCGGACGGCAAGCAATGGATAATTGAAATGAAGGGAGTGCTGGCCAGCGGCGAAACGGTCAGTTCCACGACCACCTTGACCAAGGTTGAGGACAACACACTTACCATCCAATTGCAAAAACGCCTGCGCGGCGGCAAGCCGCAACCCGACGTCGCCCCGATCACAATCCACCATGTCAACTCGCCTGCCCAAGAAAATCAATAATCTTGTTAATGTATGAAAAACCACATTAATTGGTCAACTCTTCGCGGTCTTTGTATTGTCGCTTTGGTTAGCGGCATTGTTCTGGCATTCTGCACCAACCTTAGCCTGCCGTCGGATCATGATCAGGTTGCAAAAGCCGGGAGAATCGTCTGCCTCATCCACACGGGTAATTATTTCAATACGACCTTTGAGCCGGTTTTTTACCACGACTTGATTTATCCGCTCTATTACATGATCTCAAGTTTGTTCTGCAGTTGCTTGCCTCTTAATGTTTATGGCTCGATGAACGTGCTTTCTGTACTATTCGGAATTACATGTTTTGTGGCCCTAGTGCAGCGTCACAGCATGATTTTGGGATTGCTAATATGGAAACGCCTGCAATTATGCGACGCATTTTGAAACAATAATCCCAATTTTATGGGTTGACAATGCACTAGCATACACGCTCAAACGTACATACGAAATAAATTACTGGGAAACCTTGGTGGTTTTTTTGAGTATGCCGGTTTTGTTATCGACCTATTCCTATGGAAACGAAAAGGCAATGGCTTTTACCTTCACGGTTGTCGCCGTGGCCTTGGCAATCACCGATTGGCGATGGAAGATCCCGCTGTCGGCCGCCTCGTTTGCCGCCGGGGTGTTTTGCCGACCCGATTACCTGTTTCTCGGCTTTTTCTGGCTGGCTTGGGTGGGATTGTACGGCGGCACCGATCGCTCAAAGCAGGCGGTAATCCGCCGCGTGCTCCAAGCAGCGGTGGTTTGCACTATCTTTGGCGGACTTTTCTGGCTGGCCTTTATGAGGTATATACTGGACCCCGAAAAATGGACCACGAAAATTGATAGATTAGATGTACTCATGGTCCAAATGGAGGGAGTTCGAGATGGGAGCGAAACGACGGAGGATCGAGTCTTCGCTGAAGGCGAAGGTGGCATTGGCGGCGGTGCGTGGAGACCGTACCACCAGCGAATTGGCGTCCCAATTTGGCATTCATCCAACGCAGATCGGATACTGGAAGAAGCGGTTGCTGGCGGGAGCGGGCGAACTGTTTTCGGATGATCGTCGTCGGGAGAGCCATGAGCAGGAGGCGTTGATCGCCGACTTGTACGAGCAGATCGGCCGCTTGCAGATGGAACTGGCGTGGTTGAAAAAAAAAGTTGCCCGACTCGATTGAGTTCAAACGAAAGTGCGTTGAACCGCGCTGTCCCGGCGTGAGCATCCACCGGCAGTGTGAGCTTTTGGCTTTGAACCGATCGAGTTGGTATGCGTCGCTGCGGCGCGAGACGCCCGAGGAGGATTTGTCGTTGATGCGGCGGATCGACGAGCAGTATCTGCGGACGCCGTTTTACGGCAGTCGGCGGATGGCGGCCTGTTTGGGAGTGAATCGAAAATGGGTGCAACGGTTGATGCGTATCATGGGTTTGGAGGCGATTTATCCCAAGCCGCGATTGTCGCGGCACGACCCAGAACACAAAATATACCCGTATTTACTGCGAAATATAGAGATTGTGCGGCCTGACCAGGTATGGTCTAGCGACATCACCTACGTGCCGATGACGCAGGGCTGGATGTATCTGACCGTGGTCATGGATTGGTACAGCCGCTATGTGTTGTCGTGGCGGCTGTCGAACACGCTGGACGGTTTATTTTGCCTGGAGGCGTTGGATGAAGCCTTGTCGCAAGCCAGGCCGGAGATATTCAACACCGACCAGGGCGTGCAATACACTGCCGTGGCGTTTACGAGCCGATTGGAAGCGGCGGGCGTGGCCATCAGCATGGACGGCCGCGGTCGCTGGATGGATAATGTGTTTGTGGAACGTTTGTGGCGGACGGTGAAGTATGAAAACCTTTACTTGCACGACTACGCAACGGTGCGGGCATTGGAAAAAGGACTTTCGTACTTCTTCCAGTTTTACAACGATGAGCGCGTTCACAGCGCCTTGGAATATCTCACGCCGCTGGCCGTGTATCGGGCGGCGCGAAAGAGAGACTTACATGTGTGGTCCAAATCATTTTGAAATCGCGCGCAAGACGGGGATAGCCTATTGGCAATTCCCCCCTTATTGGTAAATCAGCAGCCGCGCGAGACCCTTGGTATGGGTCTCGCGGGCTGCTAACCTAAACTTAGTTCGATCCTAAACAGTGGTCTGGACAACGGGGTCCACCTCATGCGGTAGTAAATTCTTGATCGCTTGCGCGTAGGTGTTCCCTTCCTGAGACTGCAAATAGTAAAGGAAGAGTTTATCGAAGCGAACTGGATAAGTCGATTTAATAAGCCCTTTTTCTTGTGCCCGTTGAATTTGTTTGCGTGCAGTCGCTGTTTTGATTCCCTTTTTTCTCACTAAAAAATCTGCAAGCGCCTGGGAATCAAGCGGCCCCTGATCTTTCAACAAATCTCTAACTTGGATGATTTCGTTGCTCATTTGTCATACTTTTAAAATCATTTTTTTGCTTTGTGACAATTTGATAATTACTAACCTAAAATCGTAATTCCTTTAGGAGTAATGAGTTATGGATTTCGTTAAAATGATCGCTAAATATAATTAGTTTTGACCAAAATACTTCGTAATTCCTTACATGGATTGATGTTGCAGCAAATTTGATCTTAAGAGACAATGTTGTAATGTAATCTCTAAAGAGATTATTACTATAGTACGGGCTGTGTGACAATAGAATGGCATGCGACCATCATGCCGCAAGATCGATTGGCCCGACCGGGCATTTTAGTTGGAAAAGGCCGAAGAGTTCTTCTTGGGTTAGGCCCAGTTTTTGATGTGCCGCGGCATCGGAGAAGATGATATTGAAAAGATCGCGCTTCTCTTGCAGAATCCGCTCGATGCGCTCTTCGATTGTGTCGAGCATGAGGAATCTGGTTACATACACCGGCCCGTCGATGCCGATGCGATGGGCGCGGTTTATCGCCTGATCTTCGACGGCCGGGTTCCACCAGCGGTCGAAAAGAAACACGTAATTGGCCATTTGCAGGTTCAAACCCACACCGCCGGCGCCATAGGTCATAAGCAGTACGTGGCTGGAATCGTCCGAGCGGAATCGCTCGATGATGCCGTCGCGTTGGCCGGATGGAATCCGCCCGTGATATTCCAGCGGGCCGAATTGGGCCAAATTCTCGCTTAGTTTTTCAATCGCGTCCACCCATTGACTGAAAACAATCGCCTTGCGTCCACTTTGGGCGATTTCTTCTAAATCGGCCTCCAGGCGCTCGATTTTCGCGCTGGCCCCGGTGGCGGGATCAAAATTGCAGATCTGTTTTAATCTCAAAATAAGCTCAAAAACGTGCCGAATGGTCGCCGACGTGCCCAACTGCGTCAATCGCAGCACGCCCTCGTCCTCGGCTAACTTGTAGGTTTCACGCTGTTCGGGCATCAGGTCCAGTTGTTCGTCGTGAACTATTCTAGGCGGCAGATCGGCGAGCACCTGGTCTTTTGTCCGCCGCAAAATATAGTCGCTTATCGTGCGGCCCATTTCCCGCGGCTTCATATCCGGCGATAGAAATCCCGGGGCAAGAAACTCAAAAATGCCCACCAGGTCGTCGGTGCTGTTTTCCACCGGCGTGCCGGTCAAGGCCCAACTCCACTTGCGCGATATCGAACATACGATCTGGCTTGTCGCGCCTGAGCGATTCTTGATCCGCTGCGATTCGTCCAGCAGCACCAAATCGAAATTCACCGGCTGATCATTCTCAAAGATCTCCCGATCCCGCAGAAGAATTTCATAATTAGCGATCCGCACCGGCACATCCGGCATTTGCCATTGCCAGGCGCGTTTGGCCTGATCGCCTTCGATCGCCATCAACGGCACTTCAGGGGCCCACAGATGAAATTCCCGCTGCCAGTTGGTCACCAGCGCCTTGGGACAAACCAACAGCACGCGGCGGACTTCGAGCCGATGGAGCAAAAGTCGAATGGCCGTGATGGCCTGCATGGTTTTGCCCAATCCCATTTCGTCGGCCAGAATGGCGGCGTGCCTGGGATATAGAAAGGCCATGCCCTCGAATTGATATGGGTACGGCCGGCAGGGAAACGTCATTGCCCCCTGGCTTAACAGCGATTCCAATGACGGCTGCAACAGGTAATTGAGCCGGTCTTCCAGCTTGATCACGTCGCCGGGCGGCTTGATGCGGGTCGAGCGAGCCGATTGCCGGGATATCGTGACGACCGATTGTTTCGACAGACGCCCCGCGGCCGCGCCGGCCGGCGCCGGCTTCTCCGCCGGATCCGGGAAGATAAAACTTCGCACGCGAACGGCCGTGTGTGTAATGGGAATTGTTATCGCCCGAGGCACATCGTCAATCAGCGGCAGCGAGATTACCACCGGTTTGGCCGGGTACAACTGATCGCTTAAATCAATTGTTCCAATTACAGAATCGATGTGCAAATCCACACTAAACACGGCCGGCGCCTGCGATGTCTGCCGGGAAACTTTTAGCAACGATTTTTCACCGATATCAAGGGTTCCCTCTCCCGTTGTAAAAGAATTGCTGGCCAATATATCATCTCCCTTAAAGAGACGGCCATGATCAGGATCTTTACAATTCATAGCATCGCTTATCCCCTATCCACTAACCACTAACGACTATCTAACGGCCTGTTGTGCCTCTTCAATGGCTTCGCGAATACGCCCGAAAGGTTCGGACAGGTCGAACGCCTCGACCAACTCGCCAAGCCGTTGCTGGATTACTTGCCGCTGATCTTCAGCCCTTGCAGGCAAGGCCAGTCGATTGCGGCCCAATTCGAACGTCAGCAAATTCGGCCCGCTGCCGTGAGGGCGGTCGATGCGGAGGATTCTTTGCTCGCTCTCGATCGTGACCGATTGCTCAGGCGGAAGCACCAACACCACGGGCCAGGAAACATACTGACGGACCGCCAATGCCGGCTCGCAATCGGTGCAAACCACCAGCGGCTCACGGCCCGACTGCCTGAGCAACGTCTGCCCAATCTGCTCGCCGTACAGGAAGTTCTCCAGCGTCGGCCCGTAAAGAATTTCTTGCGCCCGATTAGGCTTGATGGGCGCAGTACAATGGAACTCCAAAGGAAGTCCCGACATATTCAGAATTAAATACCCGCCGAAAAATCCATGCTGCGGATTATTGATTATTGTCAAAAATCCCAGTGCCGGCTTTGATTTCCCTTCGATGCTGCTCATGGCCATGCCCTATTTTCTTTATGTTATCCAGACTGCGCAATCTCCAAGCCTTACTTCACAGGCAGAAGTAGCCTCCAGGGGGATCGGGTACAGAGCAACAACGACTTTAATGCCAAGGGAACGGAATTATCTTTTCCAGCCCTTCGAGTTGATTAAAAATGCCCTAAATATAAGGATATCAAGATGTTAGGGACATTTTTATTAACCGATTCCATAAGCGGATTTTTGGATTTTTCCGGCAATACCCTAGCGCGGGTACTCGACTTTTTATGTGATTTATGGTTATACTGGATTTGAATGGAATGTTTTGTTTCAGGGGATACTTATTATGAATCAAGAGCAAGTACACACTCGTCAACCACTATATACTCAAATCGACGTTTCACCCAACGCCTATCCTCCGGCGCCCCAGTCCGCCCGCGGCGAAATGGCCGAGCAAACCAGAATCTTGCGCGAACTTCTCTCTGTCCAGGATCGACAAAACGAACTGCTCGAGGAACTGGTCAATCAGCTTAGCGCAGCGGGAAAACAACGCGCCACCGAACTGGGACAATGGAAACAGGCCAATCCGCATTTGGCGCGGAGTTGCCGCGTAGCCACCGAGGCCCTCGGCAAGGTGCAAACCGAATTCCTGGAAACTCTTACCCAGGAAATCAGCACTAATTACGAGTCGCTCATGGACGGCGAATTCATGCTCAACGAATTTGTCGACCGTTTTGGCCCGCGCATGGCCCATTTAAACAGCCTGCTTCAAGTCCTTTCTCAGCTAAGCGCCATGCCCAACCCGACCAATACTCCGAATACGCCCTGACGTCGGTGTTTAGCTCCGGCGCTCGCGCCGTGATTACTTTCCTCGAATGATGAAGACAGCATTATTCCGCCGGGCGGTATTCTCTCCGCTCGTTTCCTCATTTTTATTTGTTTCCTGCGTCTCGAGTACTCCAACCGACGTCTCCGATAATTCCACCGGTACTGAACCGGCGATGGTTCCTTATTTATCGAACGATTCATGGCCGCTTTTTCGCGGCGACGCCCAAGCCACCGGCGTGGCAAAAAGCGATCTGCCCGAAAAACTGGAACTACTCTGGCGTTTCACTCCGCCCAAAGGCGGATTCGAATCGACCGCCGTTATCGCCGAGGGCATTGTCTACGTCGGCGGTTTGGACGGAA
>JBEKIK010000071.1:0-7485 GCA_050011795.1 Thermoguttaceae bacterium
TTGCAACTGCGTGACATTAATGTTGATCTTATTTGAGTTCCTGGCATCTAAGGTATCCACGACAAGCAAATCGCTGGTTGACGAGGTATTTTGCCCGAGATCGAACTGCAGTACGTTGCTCGATCCGTTGACCAATCCCAAGGTATAGCCGGTGCTGAAAGTCAGGGTGCCGGCGGTTGCGACGCCGCCCGGGTTGATTATCGCGCCGCCCGAGGAAGTATCGGCGACACTTCCCTTGACCGTGCCAGTGCCGGCCAGGATCTGGCCGGGAGCCAAGGTAAATCTGGAGGTGGTCGTCGAGACGTCGAAGATCGCGCCGGAATTGACGGTGATTGTGGGGCTGTTGGCAATCGAGCCGCCGGAGCTTATCGCCAGAGTGCCGCCGTTGATCGTGGTCGGGCCGGTGTAGTTACTGGACCCGGATAGGGTCCATGTTCCCGTGCCATTCTTGATGACGTTTATGTCACCAACGCCGATGCCGTTAGTATTAGTAATAGCCCCGGTTATTTCGCCATCACCGACTCCTAGCAGGTAGATGTATCGAACCGATGGAGTGGGGGTAGTGTTGTTTATAATGTTGCCGAGGGTAAGTTTGCCGGCATTGGACTGCAAGATATAGTCAACGCCAGAGGTCTCCATATTGATATTCGAGCTTATTGAATTATTACCAGTCAAATTGATTATATGGGGGGCGAGATTCGCATTGGGTGTTGTACCATCGCTGCGCCCGGCAAGATTAATTGTATTCGATATACTCAATCCGCTCACGCCGCCATCGAGCTCTAAGGCGCTTGTGGTGCTGTTGTGACCTCCGATAGTTACAGTAGACGTACCTAGTGCGTTTGAATTCTGCACCACCAATAATCCAGTGCCTACATCGTAACCTCCCAATGTGGTGGCTCCCGAATAATTATTGGATGCACTAAGCGTGACTGTGCCGGGGCCGTTATTGGTAATGCCGCCGCTGCCGGTGATTGTGGCGCTTGAAAAAGTGAAGCTGCTTGAACTATTAAAGGCCAACGCGCCGCTATTGATAGAGATGGATCCGCTATCGGGCAAACTGCCGGTTGCTCCGCCGTTGCCGATTTGCAGCGTGCCGTTGATTGTGGTTCCGCCGGTCCAGGCGTTTGCGGTGCCGGCCAAGATCAAAGTACCAGAGCCGGTCATGGTCAACGAACCGCCTCCTAAGGTGACGTTTCCATTGAAATAACTACTCGCGGTGGAACCTAATAAATTGACCGTGAAGTTCGCGCCCGCACCTGAGTTGGCGGCGGAGCCGTCGATAGTGTTGTTGAAGGTGAAAGCGGAACCGTCGTCGGCTCGAATTGTGGTGTTCGATCCCAGCGTAACCGCGCCGGTCCAAGTGAGCCTTGTATTACTGCCGACTCGCATGGCCATATTAGAGCCGTCGCCGGTGCCGTTTAAGGTCAGCGCCTTGCCTGAGATCGTTTGAGCCGTATAACTGCAAATCCCGCCGCCGGACTCGACGACGACGCCGTTGCCAGCGCCCGACGCACCCAACGCAGAGGCCGAGCCGATCGTAATGTTACCGGATTGAATATCCGTGACACCGGTGTAATTATTCGCGCCAGATAAAACCAGGGTGCCGCCGCCTGCTCTAGTTAGTCCGGAGGAACCGGTGATAGCGGCGCTGATAGTCGTGGTAATGCCTGAAGAAAGTGTAATCGTTGGAGTTCCACCGCTCAGCGTAATCGTGCCGGTGCCGCCGATAGAATACCCGTCCAGATTGAACGTGAGACTCTGGGCAGTGACTCCGCCGGAATCGACCGTAACGGCGCCGCCGCCGGTATAAGAACCAGAACCACCACCACTCTTAATCCCGCCGCTGCCATCGTTGAAAACGGCATCGGTGCCGGAGCTCCAAGTTACATCTGTGTTTGTGATGCTATTGTACCAATCGGAGGTTGTTGCAGCATCCCACGTGCCATTGGGTATGCCTCCAGTCGGCACAACATCCCATTGAAGCGAAACTGCCCGTGAAGTCGCTGCGGGGAAAAAGAAAATGGAAGCCGTCAACAATATGCCAAAGACAAGAAAAAGATTTGAATCAAGTACTCGAGACCGCATAAACAGATCCTTTCATAAAAGAAGAATTCACAAAACGCAGCAACCCTAAATGCCTCTTTCCCATTCCTTGTTCTACTCTCTGTAATCCAAATTGCCTCTCTGTTCAATTACGCGATTTTAGAATGGTTTTTAATTTTTGTAAGTTGTTATTCCTTCATTTTTGCTCTACGGTTTGTTGATATTATCTCCATAGTATCTCTATTTTGAAAATTCCGGTTATTTAGATTAGTTTAACAAAACTGGCCGAAATAACAAGCATTTGTATAGGATTTTTAAGTAATTTTAAAGCATGTTATACCCATGAGAGATGGTTGGAAAACAAAGAAGGGGGGGGTTTCCATTCCCGTACGATAAAGCCTGTATTTATAGATCAATTAAAATTTGGGCTAATGAATTTTGCGGTTAATAAAAAAATTGCGCGATATTTCCACAAAATACCGCTATATTCCATCCTACCGGTCTAAAAAAATAAGCTTATATGCTATAGTTAATATATAGAGAATCTTCATAATTTGCTTATCTAAGCGGGTAGGTGTGTCATGCGTTGTCGGTGTCCTTATTGTTCACAAATGGTGGTACAGCCCAGGAATATGGAAGGGCCGAACTTCTGTCAAAGGTGTCGAAACTTGTTTTTCCCCCATCCGCCGAGGAAAGTACCCCCATGGATGTTGGGAGTTGTTGTATTCCTCACGGCCAACTGGCAAATAATGTATCACCTTAGTGCCTGACCCATAATAAGATCAAACACATGCAAACCGTGATGTTGTTCCAGCTTGCATTGCGGCCGGAGCTAGAGTGTGCAGTCCTCGTTGTCCAAAACTCTTTTTCGGAGCAAGTCCAATGGATGCAGTACACTTTGCCATTATCGCCTTGACCTTAACCGTCCTGGTCTATGTATGCCTGCGCGTGAATCAAGCGAAATCAAAGGCTTAGAGCTCGAAAATCGCTTCGATTTCCACGCACACTCCCAGCGGGAGCGTATTAACTCCGATGGCGCTGCGGGCGGCAATGCCGGATTCGGGACCGAAGACCTCGGCGAACAACTCGCTGCAGCCGTTGATTACGGCCGGTTGTTGGGTGAATTCCGCAGTGCAATTGACCACACCCAATACCTTCACCACGCGGCGAATGCGATCGAGACCGCCGAACTCCTTTCTGAGCGAGGCTAGAATGCCCAGTCCGGCAAGCCGTGCCGCGGCATAACCGCAGGAAAGGTCTAAATCCGCTCCGAGTCGTCCGGTCACCAGTTTTCCGTTGGGTTCGATGGGCAGATGTCCCGAGGTGTAAACCAAATTGCCCGCCGTAATCAGCGGTTTATAAACGCCTTTCGGCTCCGGGGCCGGAGGCAGTTCAAGTTTTAGTTCCGCGAGTTTGGCGGCAAGTCGGGCTTCGGCGGACATAATGAGAAGGGTTCCGGGCTCAGGATTCAGAATTCAGGGTTCAGGTTAGGGCTGGGCACTTTAGTGACCAGTGCGAAACCGCAAGCGGTTTATGATAATGAAAATTCATCATTCGATCACTTTATTAAGCGGATATTCCACGATACCCCGGGCGCCGGCCGCTTTCAGGCGAGGAATGATCTGACGCACGATCGATTCGTCAAGGATCGTATTCACATCGACCCATTGTTCGTCGGCCAAGCTGGAAATGGTGGGTTTTTGCAAGGCGGGAAGGAGCGAAAGAACATTTTTTAGCCTGTCCCGGGGTACGTTCATCATCAAGCCGACTTTCCCTTCGGCGGCCATTGCCCCCTGCAACATCAAGACGATGTCGTCGATCTTCTGCTTTTTCCACGGATCGGCATAAGAAAGACGGTTGGCGATAAAGCGCGGCGTGCTTGTCAGCACTTCATCGAGAATGCGGAGATTGTTCGCCCTCAGCGAGCTTCCGGTCTCGGTAGCCTCGACAATCGCGTCGGCCAGCTTGGGCGGCTTGACTTCAGTCGCTCCCCAACTGAATTCCACTAAGGCCGTCACATCATGCTTGGCAAGGTAACGCTGGGTCGTGAGCACGAGTTCGGTGGCAATCCGCTTGCCTTGCAAGTCTTTGACCGATTTGATGGGCGAATCCTCCGGCACGCATAAAACCCAGCGGACCGGCCGGCGGCTGATCTTGGAGAAAACCAACTCCGTCACTTCATGTATGTTCGCCCCGTTCTCCATGATCCAATCGTAGCCCGTCAACCCGGCGTCCAATACGCCGTTTTCGACATATCGGGCCATCTCTTGCGCCCGGATTAAAAGACATTCAATTTCGTCGTCGTCGATCGTGGGGTAATAGCTCCGGGCTCCAAAGGTGATTTTATAGCCCGCACGGCGAAACAACTCGGCGGTTGCCTCCTGGAGACTGCCGGCTGGGATGCCAAGTTTGAGTTTCATTTTCCTGAATCCTGAACCCTTTTGTATACCTTTTCAGGGTCGAACACCCGTTGGGCAATTACTTTTAGCCCCTTGGGCGTAACCTGTCGGAAAAAGCAGCTTTTGTATCCTTCATGACAAGCGGCGCCGCCCAGTTGTTCGACTGAAAGCAGGATCGTATCGCGGTCGCAATCGAGGTAAATGGCCTTGATCTTTTGCACATTTCCGCTTTCTTCGCCTTTTCGCCACAATTTTTTCCTGCTGCGGCTGTAATAAATCGCTTGACCGGTAGCCAGGGTTTGGTCGTAGCTTTCAGCATTCATGTAGGCCAGCATTAAAACTTCGCCGGTTTGTGCATCTTGGGCAATGACCGGCAAAAGTCCATCGCCGCTGGAGAAATCAGGGCCGTTGTCTGGTGATGTAGACATAAACTAGTGAAAAATAGGTGATATTCCCAATTTTATACTTTTTAATGAGTATTCATAAAAAGTTAATAAATCAGTTTAAAGTAAACGGGATTAAGCTGCCATCCCCCATCTTAATAGCTATTCGCTGCATGACCTGATAAGCAAGAATTGCACCCGGCAGATGTTCAAAAGCATCGGTATCGTGCATTCGACAAAAGCCCTTGCAACGTCAAGAGATGCAAATTCGGCAGTATAAAAGTTCATTGCAGAAACGCCAGATGGGGGCCGAGAATCACTAGCAGCGCATTTCATGCACCTCTTCGGTTGAAAGGAAGACCTCGTGGCCCGTTCGGTATCAGTGTTGTTGCCTGTCAAAGATGCCCAGTATACGCTTGCCCCAACTGTCCATAAGATTCTCGATGTAGTGTCCGAGATTTCGGAGCAGGTTGAGTTGTTGATTATAGACGACGGTTCGGCCGATGCCACCAGCGAAGTCGCCATCGAACTGACCCGGCATTATCCGCAAGTCCAGGCTATTTGTCAGAGTCGCACGTTGGGCAGGGAGGCGGCAATTCGCTCGGCTTTGCGGAGAAGTACCGGTGAGATAGCATTAATATATGGAGAAGGGCAGGGAAAGTCTTTAGACGAAATAGTTCAAACTTTGAAATCCTCCATGCCTTTAGGTCAATTCTATTTCAGGCTGGACACCGCCAAAGGCCCCCAAGAGAAGCCGGTACAAGGCTCCAATTCCGCGGTAGACCGTGATGTTTCAGGACGCAGGCATGAACGGCAATCCTCTACTTCCAGCCGGCCGGCACGGCCTAATTTCCTGGAACGGTTAAAAGATATTCTCTTGGGCGAGTAGATTCTTAGTTTGAAACTTCTGCCTGTTGCGTCCAGTACATAGTTATTTAGCCCCCGGCGAACACCACCTATTTAGCGCCCGGTGAACACACCGGGGGTTTGGGTTGCGGCTTTTTGCCTCACTTAGGGACAGATCCGATTTCCCGGCTCCTTTTTGTCTTTTTCCCTCCGATTTGTGGCGTTTATGACAGAATATCCTGAGATAAATGATAATTTTTATCAAGATATACTTGTCGGACCACATTCGAGTGGGTATTATTAACTTGAAGGCCGTGATGTAATAATTTTAAAATTCTCTTCGCGGCTTCTGTCCGGTTTCGACCGGCGGGCCAGTTTTCGGTGCGATATGCGTTACATAGGGCAAACGCGGTCGCCTCACAGGGACGGTTGAATCTCAGCCGATCGCTGAAAACTAGATGTTGCACTATTTTTGTTATTCTTTTGCCTCGGTTCCTGTGTGAACGTCTAAGAAGGGGTGTCTGTATGAGTATTGTACATTTAACCTCAACTGATGTCGGAACAGTACATGACGTACCCGTTCCCGCCATCAGGCATCCCTTGCATCGCCTGGCCGCCGTGCGGCTACAACAAGGGATTTCGCGCCGTACCATAGCGCGACGATTAAACATTGATCTAGCCACAGTCCGGGCACAAGAGGATGAAACATCCGACATTACGCTGAGCCAGTTGTACGAGTGGCAAAAGGTGTTGGAAGTGCCGCTCGGCGAGTTGCTCTTCGAGGCCGACGATTCCCTCTCGGCCCCGGTGCTGCTGCGAGCCCAACTGGTGCGATTGATGAAGTCGGTCATGGCAATTCAGGAGAATGCCAAACAGGAGTCCATCCGCCGCATGGCCCAGACGCTGATCGACCAGCTCCTGCAAATCATGCCGGAACTATCCGGCGTCGGGCCCTGGCATGCCGTGGGACAACGCCGCCGCTTGGATGAACTTGGGGTGGCGGCCGAACGACGGCTATCTGACGACGTTTTTTTGGACCTGACCGATTAAGGTCGAGGGCCATAGGTCCCCAAACGGCGGCCGGAAACGGCCGCCGTTTTAGGTTTCTTGGAGAGCCCTTTGCTTTTTCATGGTATCTGTAATTCACCGTCCCCGGAATTCAAGTGAATTTGACCCGCAACCACTCCTTGCCGAAGGTCTATAAAATGCTTATATTTGATGTCGAATTGGCGGAAAATCGGCCCTCACCCTAACCCTCTCCCGGAGGGAGATGGAAGTTTTCAAATAACTTTTTAACCTCATTTTTTTATCCACACACTCCCATGGCACTCGAAAAAAAAGACATTCAGCGGCATTTTGAGCAAAAACTCGGCCGGAAACCCAAGTGGATCGTCCGTGCACCGGGCCGGGTGAATCTGATCGGCGAGCACACCGATTACAACGACGGTTTTGTCTTCCCACTGGCCATCGATCGGGCGGTGTGGATCGCACTGGAGCCGCGGGACGACCGCAAGGTGGTCGTTCATTCCATCGACTATAAAGAAAGCGGCGAATTCTCCTTAGACGCGTTAAAAAATACCAAAAGCGGCTGGATCGAATACCTTAAAGGCACGGCATGGAGTCTGCAGGATGCCGGTCATCGCCTATGCGGTTGGGAAGGCGTGCTTGCCGGCGACGTGCCTTTGGGGGCCGGCCTTTCGTCCTCGGCCGCCTTGGAAATGGCCACTGCCCGGGCATTCGCGGTAGCATCCGATCTGCCTTGGGAACCCGCCCCAATGGCGCTCTTGGGACAGCGTGCGGAGAATAAATGG
>JBEKIK010000072.1:0-7445 GCA_050011795.1 Thermoguttaceae bacterium
TGAAAGCCCTGCAAGACAAAAAACTGCTGTTTGTATGCGTCGTGGATCAAGCCAATCAACAGGATCCGGTAGTCCTCCCTCAAGGGGTACGGGATTTCAAGGCCGATGAGAAGTACGGCGGGGCAACCGAGATCGTCGTGCTGAACGCCCGCGACCAGGCCGAAACGGATTTCCTGAAAGACCTTCAGGTCGAGGCGAATTCGTCCAAGCCGGTGATCGTTTTCTTTGCTCCGCCGGCCTCGATGATCGGCAAGTTCGACGCCACGGCGACCAAGCAGCAAATAATCGCCAAACTTACCTCGGCGCAGTCGAGCTGCTGCCCCGGGGGCAAGTGCGGACCGAACGGATGTTGCCCCAAGAAATAGGAGATCGACCGATGCGCATGCGCACACTCGTATGGCGGGAAATCTTCGAACGCAAGAACCAACTCTTGACGAGCTTTCTCGCCATTTTGCTGGGGATTACCGTAATCGTCTCCATCAAGAACATTACTTTTTATTCCGAAAAGGCCGTTGCCCGGGAAATGGACTCTCTGGGCGCGAATGTCCTGGTGTTGCCCAAGTCGGCGAGTTTGCAGGATTACTACGCCGCCGACATGCAGGGCGAGGTAATTCCCGAGGAATACGTCTCGCAATTGGCCCTTTCCGACCTGCAAGGTCTGGACAACATATCGCCCAAGCTTTCGGTTCCCGTGGAACTCAACGGGCGAACGTTCACGCTTACGGGCATCCTGCCCAAGAGCGAGTTCCAGGCGAAGACGGCTTGGGGAGGCGCTGGAATCTTTTCGCGGCCCGCCGGCTGCGGCGCCATGCCGACCTTGCCTTTCGCAAGTGGAGATAAAAAAGCACTGGTCCGTAAGCGAGTGATCGACAACCTGTCGAACGAGGAAACTCTGATCGGGGCGGACGTAGCCTCGGCGCTTAAGCTGAAGGAAGGCGATCACATGACGCTGCTCGGCCAGGAGTTCACCGTAACGGCCGTGTTGCCGCAGACGGGCACTATCGACGACTCGCGAATATTCGCCCACCTGCATCGCGTGCAGGATCTTTCCGGCAAAGGAGCGGTGATAAACGCCATCGAGATAGTGGGTTGCTGCCAGGAAATCTCGAAGGGGCTGGTTCAGAAAATCAACAGTTTATTGCCCGATGCAAAGGTGGTCACAATCACGCAGATCGCCGACGCCCAGATCAAAATGAATCAACTGATGTCGCGGCTGTCGCTCATTTTCCTGGTGATTATCGTGTTCGTGGGCGGGGCGGGCATTGCCAACTACATGTACGCCAACGTTTACGAGCGGAGGCGCGAGATCGGCACGCTGATGGCCTTGGGGGCCGATTCATTCCTGATACTGCGGATTTTCCTGCTTAAGGCCTTGCTGTTGGGATTTGTCGGCGGAGTTTGCGGTTACTTGCTGGGGACCGTCCTGGCCGTAACCTTGGGCCCGAAACTGGCCGGCGTGCCCGTGCTTCCCATGCCCCTACTTGCGCTCTGGGCCACCGTGATTTCGGTGGTATTGGCCTTGGCCGCCAGCTATTTTCCCGCCCGGCGAGCAGCCCGGCTCGATCCGTGTTCGACTTTCCAGGAGATCTGAATATGTTGCGAATGGAAAACGTTTACAAAAAATATCGTCATCGCGGCCAGATTGTGACGGCCTTGGACGGAGCCGATTTGCACATATCAAAGGGCGACTTCGTGGCGGTAGTCGGTCCCAGCGGCAGCGGCAAGAGCACGCTATTGCTGATCTTAGGCGGCATGTTATCGCCCAGCTCGGGCCGCGTGCTGCTGGAAGGAGAGTCGATCTACGACTTGAAATCGGACCAGCGCGCCAGGTTGAGAAGGAAAAAAATCGGCTTTGTTTTTCAGACGTTCAATCTCGTCACTTATCTATCGGCCTTGGAGAACGTGCAGATTCCGCTGTATCTTGCCGGGCTGGACGGCCGGGCCCAAGCCGAACGGGCGGCGGCATTGTTGGACCGCGTGGGACTGGCCGACAGGCTGCATCACAAGCCCTGCGAGCTTAGTGTGGGCCAGCAACAGCGCGTGGCCTTGGCTCGGATGCTAGCCAACGATCCGGCGGTTATTTTAGCCGACGAGCCGACCGGCAACCTCGATCCAGAGACCGGCCAACAGGTAATCAAGTTTTTCGAGGACATAAACCGGGAAGGCCGGACGGTCGTTATGGTGACCCACGACCCGCGCGCTGCTGAAAGGGCGAAAAATACTCTGCGATTAACCAACGGGGCAATCCTCTCGAACGATCAAGACTGGAAAGAATTGCATGTTGCATGAAGCGATTCAGAACCTCTCCGACGCGGATGTATGCTTGACGGCGGGTCTCGAAGCGGATAAAAATAGCCAACTGACGAAATGGTCCTTCATTGAACCATCGGGAGGCGCTATGTGGGACTTCATGGCCGTTACCAAGGCCCTGGCCGACGAAAACCGCGTTCGTTTGTTGCTGGCTTTACAGAAACGAGAGCTTTGCGTTTGCCAACTCATCGAATTGGTAAAGCTAGCCCCATCGACGGTCTCCAAGCACATGTCGATTCTTCGCTCTGCGCGTCTGGTTGATGCCCGCAAGGACGGCCGCTGGATGTACTACCGGCTCGCCGGGGCGAAATCTTCACCGATCGTCCGCGGGGTCATAGAGTGGATGCGGGAATCGTTGGCCGACGATCCACAAATAATCGGCGACTTAAAACGCCTCGAACAAATCCTCAAGATGGACGTGCACAAACTGTGCGAAAGCCAATGCACGCCCAAGTAAATCGGGTGCGTTAAAAAATAATTCCCCGCTCTAAAAATACATGTTTAATGAGTGCAACCGCGGTTAAAAAGCTGTCGTTTCTCGATCGCTATCTCACGCTGTGGATTTTTGTCGCCATGGCGGCCGGCGTGGCGCTGGGACGCTTGGCGCCCCGGGTTGCAGCGCTGATCGACGGCTTCAAAATGGATAAGACCACGAGCATCCCCATTGCCGCCGGGTTGATCCTGATGATGTATCCGCCCTTGGCCAAAGTAAAATACGAGGAACTAGGCGATGTATTTCGCAATTGGAAAGTGCTGGGATTGTCTCTGGTGCAAAATTGGTTGATCGGTCCGGCGCTAATGTTCGGCCTGGCAGTGGTTTTCCTGGGCAATCAGCCCGGTTACATGACAGGCTTGATCCTGGTGGGCCTGGCACGCTGTATTGCGATGGTCATTGTGTGGAACGATTTGGCCAAAGGCGATACTGAATACGCGGCCGGACTGGTGGCGTTCAACAGCATTTTCCAGGTCTTGTTTTACAGTCTTTACGCCTACGTTTTCATTACGGTCTTGCCGCCGCTTTTAGGGCTGAAGGGCGAGGTGGTCGAAGTAACAATCGGCCAGATTGCCAAGAGCGTTTTCATCTACCTCGGCATCCCTTTCTTGGCCGGGATGATCACCCGATTCGCGCTTGTTAAATCGCGGGGACAGCCGTGGTACGAACAAAAGTTCATTCCCAAGATCAGCCCGATCACGCTCGTCGCACTGCTGTTTACGATAGTCGTGATGTTCAGCCTCCAAGGGGAAAAAATCGTGAACGAACCGCTGGACGTGCTGCAAATCGCCGTGCCGCTTCTGATATACTTTGTCGTGATGTTCCTGGTCAGTTTTTATATGGGCCGCAAAATTGGCGCAACATACGCCCAAACCGCGACGCTGTCGTTTACGGCGGCCAGCAATAATTTCGAGCTGGCAATAGCAGTGGCGGTGGCGATTTTCGGCATGAAGAGCAATGCGGCCTTTGCCACGGTTATCGGCCCGTTGGTCGAGGTTCCGGTAATGATCGGACTGGTGAACGTCGCGTTGTTTTTCCAGCGGCGTTATTTTGGGCAAACTGAATAAGCTAATGAAGTTTTGCAAATTTCTCCCCTCGCTCTTTGGGAGAGGGGCCGGGGGTGAGGGCATGGGTAAGTTGTATAAATAAGGCAAGACTTTTTTCTGCAATCAGCCCTCACCCTAATCCTCTCCCAGTGGGAGAGGGGACTATTTGGATAGGCTCTTATAATCCGCTCTGGCGGCAATCGGGTCGGGACGGTAAACTCTGCCCGACTTTTCCTTGTCTTGGGCGCTATCGCTATGTTCTTGTCCGATCGAACGTTAACATCGTTTGCCCGCCGGGCTATTTGGGCCGGCGTCCTATTGGCAGTCGTTCTTTTGACGACCCAAAGCGGGTGCGTGGAGCGGCGGATGACCATCCGCACCAATCCGCCGGGCGCACTGGTTTATGTGGACGATTACGAAATCGGCGCTACGCCGGTTTCGACCGATTTCACTTATTACGGCACGCGGAAGATCCGCATAGTGAAAGACGGGTACGAAACGCTGACCGTGATGCAACCGTTTCCAGCGCCGTGGTATCAATATCCGCCGGCCGATTTCATCACCGAAAATTTCGTTCCCGGTAAAATCCGCGATCAACGCATCCTCGATTACCAACTGAAGCCGCAGATGATCGTGCCCACCGATCAACTGCTTTACAGGGCGGAAAGTTTGCGGCACAACAATTTAGTCGTGCCGGCGGGCGCAACTATGTCGCGGCCTGACGGATTAGTACCCAATCAACAACCCATGGCCCCAAATGCCTTGCCGGGCACATTGCCCGGAACTCCGCCTAATTCAAATCAGTATTCTCCGCCGAATACTTCTGTTCCACCGGGCGCATCCATTCAGCCCAACACATATCCGCAGCCGAATGTGAATCAGCCGACAAGCGGAATTGGCGGGCAACAGGTATATCCTTTGCCGCCGAGATGAAGGTGGTAGATGGTAGGTGGTAGATGGTAGATCGTATATGGCATAGTGGAAATCGCTAGTCATTTGGGGTAAGCGATTTTGCCAATCCGCGGATTAAACGTCCAACTCTGTCCGTTAAACCACACAGTTCAATTGTTGTTTGATCAGTAATATATTTTAAGCCTTGAGTAATTAGAATTTGTGTTTCCAGTTCTCGGAGCGAACCTAATGCAACAAATAGAAAATTGCGAAAATCTTTTTTTGTGTGTCGTCCTTGACCTTCCGCAATATTGGAAGGAATAGATACCGCTGCTCTACGCATTTGGCTCATTAGTCCATAAAGCTCTTCCTTGGGCAGGCTTTTAGTAACGCGATAAACAAGTAAAACTAAATCCATGGCCTTTTGCCATGCAACAAGATCCCGGTAATCCTTGCCAGCCATTTACAAATCCTTTATTTTAAATTTACCAAATAAATGTTATCAAATTTACCACTCTACCACCTACCACATACCACCTACCATATACCTATTTAATTCCCGGGCTTTTTTGCACGACACCGCGGACGCCGAGCATTTCGGGGTGCCGGGCGATTTTATCGGAAAAGACCCGGGCGTCATCGACAATGGGTTTCAATTCGCGGCTTATTTCATCGATATTTCTGGCCGCCCGATTTATGTGCTGATACAACTCGGGATTATTGACCAACTGGCCGATGGTGCCCTCGGAGCTGTTCAGGGCCTGGCTGAATTTGAGCATTTCGCTTACGAGTTTGTCGAGTCTTTCCGTGCCTCGGTCAAGATTGTCGATAAGCCTTTCACCCCGTTCGCCCAAAGGCTTTGTGAATCCTTCCATATTTTGCAGATTGCGGTCCACCGCGGCCATGGTCTCGCGCATCTTGATGACCGTGTCATGGGTGTCTTTAAGCATCTGCGGCATTTGCTGCATGGCCGAGCGGAGTTGATCTTGAGTTTCGCGGTCTCCGATTATATTTCTGGTGCTGGTCATGATGTCGTTGGCCTGATCGACGGCGTTTTTAAATCCTTCGCGGTTCTGTTCGAGTATCGAGTTCAGCGATTCCAAAGTAACGGTAAGTTTTCTGCTGGCGGCGCCCAAATCGCTGCTAGTGGTTTGCACGGAAGTTATGGTGCTGTCGAATTTATCCTGAATGTTTGCGATCAATTGGGTGGGTTCCGGAGTGTACATGCCTTTGAGCTTGTCGCCGTTTTTCCAAAGTTCCGGGGAGACAGGTTCGCTGGACGAGCGGATGAATTCCAACATGGCGTCGCCCAGCAAGTTCGCTTGCACGCGGCAGACCTCGTTTTTATGCAAGCTATATTTGTCCTGAATCGCCGCGGTGACCAGCACCTTGGTGTCATCGTCGGAAAAACGGACGTTGGTTACCCGGCCGATGAGAATGCCGCTTTTGCGCACGGGCGTGTCTTTGTTTACTCCCGGGGCCTGATCGAAAGTGATATAAAGCTTATATTCCCCATGGATGATTTTGGGCATTTCGCCGAACATCGCTATCAGTATGCCCAAGATGAGCAAGGTTGCAAAAACCATCAATCCCACGCGAAATTGCATTATTCGTTCGTTCATGATTATTTTCCTTTTAAAAAGGGGTCAGAACTATTTTTTCAAAGAACTTAAACTGAAATATGTTATTTCACGAAAATAGTTCTGACCCCTTTTACATTCCATTTTGTTGGCGCATTTCCATCAGGCGTTCGCCAGCCTCGCCGCGGACGAATTGCGTTACGCGGGGATCGGAACAGCTTTCGATCCGGTCCGGCGGACCATCGTAAATTATTTGCGGCTCATTCTCCTTTAAACGCTCCAACGGATACATCATCGCCACCCGATCGGCCGTTTTCTGCGCGGTCCGCATGTCGTGCGTGACCACCACGCTGGTGACCGGATGGCGCCGCCGCGTGCTTGCGATCAACTCGTTGATCACGTCGCTCATGATCGGGTCCAGGCCGGTGGTCGGTTCGTCATAAAGGATGATTTCAGGTTCCAGGGCCAGTGCCCGGGCCAACCCCACGCGTTTTCGCATTCCGCCGGAAAGCTCGGCTGGTTTTTTGCCGAGCACGTTTTCCGGCAGGCCGACCTCGACCAGCCGAGCCGAAATTATGCGCTGGATTTCCTCGTCGGACTTGCGAGTATGTTGGCGCAAGGGAAAGGCGATGTTCTGGGCGATGGTCATGCTGTCGAACAAGGCGGCCTGCTGAAATAAAAAACCGAAACGGATCCGCTGCCGGGTAAGCTCTTTTTCGTGCATGGCGGCCAGGTTTTGACCGTCGAAATAGACCGCGCCCCGGCTGGGATGCAGCAAACCGATCATGGTCTTTAAAAGCACGGTCTTTCCGCAGCCGCTTTCGCCGATAATGGCCAAGGTCTGCCCGCGCGAAATCGAGATATTGATCCCGCGCAATACCCGATGCCGGTCGAAATCAACGTCCAAGGACTCGATTTGAACCAGGGGCTTGTTCGATTCATTTGTGGGAAGCGAAGTCGCGACCATTGGATTTTAAGTTCTAAGTTTTAAGTACTAAGTTTTAAGTTCACAATAAAAAAGCATTACAAAAACTTAAAACTTAGAACTTATTGACCTTTTTCTGGCTATTGAACCTTAACCTTTTTGCTTACGTAAATAAAGTATGAACAGTTAGGAAAATTCGT
>JBEKIK010000073.1:0-7431 GCA_050011795.1 Thermoguttaceae bacterium
TGCTGGGCGACCGCCAAAAATGGGAATAGCAAAGTGCCTAGAAACACCCCTGCACCCAGCCATTGCAGTCTACTTATTTTCCGCATATTACCCGCCTCAAAGACAAGGGCTAAAAAAAGGTTAATTCCCGATTATCGTCAACTAGTTATCGGAAATGGGCAGGTGGGAAATAGCGTTAAAGTTTGAGGATTACGCCAGTTTTAATGGTGATTTTTGGAATTCCGGGAAAAATATACCCCCTTGCCTTGCATTGAAAGTTCCGATATAGTATAAGTAGTAGGGAGTTAAATGACTTAATAATGCCCCGGTTTGTGGTTATCGGGGTTCTGTAAACAAGTCCCGGGTATTGTTCGGCCGTTGGAATTTGGCTGAAAGCTCTGTCGCCCTGGCATGCCACCCGATGTGGTGGAATGTTTCATTTGCGACAGCGAAAGGGTTGTTTATAAACCGGGTGCGAAAAATGTGCGGGCACCCAGTTCGGTTTGGCCAAGGTCTTTGATTAGAAGTTTAAATGTCAGGGGCTTTTTCAGATAACGGAGATCAACAACTTAAGGCTTGACAGCGAGCCCTGTTTGGATATGATGAAAGTTGTGTTTACGCCTCACCCGGCAGGTGAGCGTTCTCGGCTTGCGGTCTGAGAAGGTCTCCGCTAAAGGAAAGTCGGTTGATCGGTTCGAAAGCGGTTTTTTCGCCGCGTTTGCTCCGCATGGGCTTTCAGAACGAGCGAGCAGAATCGTTTCCTCGGAATTGGAAATTGGTTTTTTACGCGCCGAGGAAAAGGAATGCTTGTTATCCCTGCGATCGTTATCCTGGGATGAATATGGAGTTCTTGAAAAGAGACTGTTCGTCTCCTCTGGTGGAAAAAAGAAAGAATGCACGTTGCAATAATTGAATTGCACTCGCACTAAACAAACACTCAGTTTATCTCACTTAATTGTCCGTATCGTTTTGAAGCAAACTGAGCAAGAATTTTATCCGCCGCGTAAACGAACATCCACTCTTGAAACTGGTATTATCTATCTCCCAATGCAGCCGTAAGATTTTTAACGGCATGACTTAAGGGGTCTATTGAGTGCAAAATTACATGGGAAAAAGGAAAAAAGGCGGCGTCGGTCGTGGCCGCGGCCGCGGGGTCTATGGCGGCGGCGCGAACCGCCCTCAGAGCCGTGGGCCCAGGGTTGCCCAAAATAACGACAGTAACAACAGGCAACTCGAACCTGCTGAAAACGGCGAGCCGGGACCGGTCGAACCCGGCGGCGGCGTCCTGGAGATGCACCCAAACGGCTACGGCTTCCTCCGCGATCCGACTAACAATTACATGCGGGAGATGACCGACCCGTTCGTGCCCGGCAGTATGATTGAAAAATACGGCCTGCGCGAAGGAGTACACATCAAGGGCATGGTTCAAGGACCGCGCCGCAACCAAGGCCCAAGGCTGCGGGAAATCCTCGACGTAGACGGCATGCCTCCCGAGGAGTATAAAAACGTCAAAGGCTTCGACGAGCTAACGCCCATCAATCCCGAATATTGGCTCAAACTCGAAGTCGGACAGGAACCTCTTACCACGCGGGTCATGGATTTGCTAACCCCCTTGGGCAAAGGCCAACGGGCCCTGATTGTTGCCCCGCCGCGTACCGGCAAAACCATCCTTTTGCAGCACATCAGCCTGGGCATCTCCACTAATTATCCCAACGTCAAGTTGATCGTGCTTTTGATAGACGAGCGCCCCGAGGAAGTAACCGACATGCGCCGCGCCGTAAACGGCGAGGTTGTGGCCTCCAGCCTGGACCGCGAAATCGAAAGCCACGTCCGCCTCTCGCAACTGGTCGTCGAACGCTGCAAACGTCTGGCCGAAATGGGCAAGGACGTCGTAATGCTTTTGGATTCAATCACCCGCCTGGCCCGGGCGTTTAACAAATGGGTGGGCAACACCGGCCGAACCATGAGCGGCGGCGTCGATGTCAAGGCCATGGACATCCCCAAGAAACTCTTTGCCACCGCCCGGCTGTTCGAGGAAGGCGGGTCGCTTACCATCGTCGGCACCGCGCTTATCGACACCGGAAGCCGCATGGACGAGTTGATCTTCCAGGAGTTCAAAGGCACGGGCAACATGGAACTGGTGCTGGACCGCAAACTGGCCGACCGCCGCGTGTGGCCGGCCATCGACATCAGCCAATCCGGCACCCGCCGCGAGGAGAAACTCCTCCCGCCCGACATGCTCCACGCCATAACCATGCTCCGCCGCACCCTCTCCACCATGCACCCGGTCGACGCCATGGAACAACTGACCCAAAAGCTGGCCAAGTTCAAGTCGAACAAGGAATTCATTAATCTTATAAGCGGCGCGAAAAATATGGATTAGCGGTCAGTGGTTCGTGGACAGTGAATTTTGTTTAGCCGCGAGCGGGCACCGACGGGCACCATGCGTAACATGGTCGGTTGGTCGGCGAGCGCGTGCTCAGTGGACGGTGATATAATTCAATTAGAGTGTTTTACTTATCCTTTCCGAACGGCGAATATGCTCAGTGCCGAAACGATCCGGGAATTACTTCGCCGCCAATTCTTGCGAACCGACTGCGCATAGTAGATAGCAAAGTCCCTTGACGGGTCAAGAAACATAGCGCAAACTGGTATTGTGTAAGAAATTACGGAGGGTAAGCGAATGGTTAGCGGCCACACTGGAAATGTGGTGCCCCGTAAGGGGTTGCGGGTTCGAGCCCCGTGCCCTCCGCTTTTGTAAGTCCTGATTGATTAGAGGTTTCCGCTGATTCATCGGCCGAAACCTCATTGCATTTCTTGGACGTTTCGGGGCCAGTGTTGTAAGAAGTGTTGTAACTCTCTTTTTTGTTGTCGGCTTTGGGGCCAAAGCCCGCCCATAGCTGGTCGGCAACCTCGGCCGCGTCCAGGTCAACGTAATACGCCATTGTGGTTTCAATCGAAGAGTGTCGCATCATCTTTTTCAATACCGCCGGCATTACCCGCTTTGCCCATCGGGTGCCAAAAGCCCGGCGTAGGTCATGGGCAGTAGCAAACTTCCCATCGGCCTTGTTGACCACCACGCCGGCCTTCTTGCCGATATTGGATACTATTTTGATTACCCGCTTGGGGGTTATCGGCTTTGCAGTTTGCAATCCATCCAGCTTGAATACCCGCCCTGCCCTCTCGGCTTCGGGGAAAATAGCTTTCAACCATTGGCTAAAATCGGGCGTCATGGGCAGGATTTCGTCACGTCGGCTCTTTTGGCTTTGGGCATAGATTCGGAAAGACGGCCGCCGCCCCGAGAAGTCCACTATAAAGCCCTCTTCGGCCTCCCAGCTTAGCCGCAGACTTTCTTCCAACCTTAGACCGCTTAACCACAAGCCGGTTAGGTATCGCTTCCATGCGTCGGCGTCATGGGGCCTTGCCTTATCGCAAGCCGCAAGCATCCTTTCAAACTCTTCGGCGGTCACGGCTCTTGCCCGGGCCAAAGTTTGCCCCTTAGCCCGCCTGGGCATTTCAATCTTGGGGACCGCCGGAAGCATCCCCATAGATACAGCCCAAACCAAAGCCGGCCGTAGGTGCCGCAAGATGGATGCAATGGAGGTTTCCCGAATCGGCGGTATAACGACTTTTTTATCATCCTTGATGATTTCCCGGGGCTTGCGTAGCTCCGCTTGAAACTTGCTCAGCGTTGCCGCTGTCAGCTTGGAAAGCCGGTCGGGGTTCAGAATTTGTTCAATGTGGTTGAACGATGCCCGGGCCATTCCTTGCGTTGTATCGGCCAGAGAAGGCAACCGCTCCGTTTCGTATCGTTCCCGAAACTCTTTCCAAGTAATTTTGCTGGGGGCCTGATAAAGACCGCTCCGCAATTCCTTTTCCCAATCGCCGGCCGCCCGCTCGGCTTCGCCCGGGTCAGTGGTGCCGGTCGATTTCGTTACCCGTTTGCCGCTTACGGGATCAAAGTAAAGCATGACTAGATTTCGGCCGTTGCCGTAGTCATTCACGCGGACCTTGATTTCCTCCATAGAGAAACCTCCCAAAAAAACACAAGCCCTCGTTAGTCCTGTTGACGCGGATTGTGGACCGCGCGGCAAGTATCGCTACATTGCTCGGGCTAACGGGGGCTTGTGCTATGTTCTCAAGATAGAACATTGGGAAGACTCCACAATTGTTTTTCAACTTTCAACACCCTCATTATCGACATTTTACCGTTACAAGTCAAGTAGGGGCAAAACCGGCCTTATGGTTTGCCGCCTCTTGCGTGTCCGCTTGCCCGGTCGATGTTTGAATCCTTTTCCTGTTCAAGCTCAATAGCGTGCATCCTATGCGGTTTGCCGACCGCGCCCCCTATGCGTAGTATATTTATGTTCAGATAACATGAATTGCATGGCCGCCGCAACCACTTCCGCCGCTGCCAGCCGCAAGCCTACACTTTGGCGGCCGTCCAAAGTCAACCGGCAAACATCATCGACAAGCGATTTTGCTTCCGAGTCGCTTGGCAATCCACGCAACCGAATTGTGCGGGCTATGGCGGATAAATCGCGGGCCGTTCGCATGGTTCAAACATCCTTTGTAATCCGCCCGGGCAGCATGAACCTCCACGCCGCCCGGGTTGCCTTTCGTCCGGCCTGGAAAGGTACAAGCCGGGCGCGCGTGCATCAAGGTTGCATCATCGCGTTTTCGATTTCCCGCTGACGTGCTGCAAGGGGTGCGCCCTGTTTGTTGATTTCCTCGATTTCAGCTTGAGCGTGTGCAATCGTTTTTTCAATGTCGGTAATCTGCGATTGATCCAACTCGCCGGGGTGTTCCCGAATATTTGTTATCTGATTCCGCAAGTCAGTGATCCATCGTTGCTTTGACTCTCGCGCCCGCCGTAGATCGTATATTTGAATGTCAAGAAGTTTAGATTCTTCTCGCAGTGGGCCGGTGTAACCTTCGGCCAATTTTAAACGGCAGCTTTCGCCTTCCCCGATCTCTGCATTTAGTTGTCTGGCGCGATTGACCATCGGCTCATATTTCTTGGCATGTTCTTCTTTGAGTTTTGCGAAGCGGGTATTTTCCTTGTCGATTTGTTCCGCAAGTTCATTTAGTTCTGCTTTGAGTGTTGGCACAGAATCGAGTTGCCGGCGGTATTCACGCCGCTTGGCAAGATAAGCAACGTCGGCTTGTAGATCGGTAAGTGTTTTGCCAGCTTGCGAAAGCAGATCATCAACCGCTTCGGCGGTCGGTGTTTTGGCGTTTCCTTCCGCAAGTGCTCGAACCAAAGCTCGATACTTGGTAATCGCTTCGGCGGTTCGCTTCTTTTGCCGATCGACTAGTTGCCCCGTGAGTTCTGCGATAGACATAATAATTTTCCTTTCAATAAAAGTTTAATTAAATCCGCGACATGCGGGATTTTTTTATGAATGTAAATATCTTGGGGTTTCCGGTTCTTGATATAAACGCAAAGCGCCAAGGGCCGCGGCCTCTTGTTCTGGGGTTGGTTCACCGGGAATTGATGCCCACCATTTTTTAACATCGTCATGCCAGAGGGTGACAAACTCGGTAGGAGGTGGAAACCGGAAGCACGCCAAATAAATAGACCTCTCGGTCGGCGTGTATTTAAGTTCGCTTTTTAGGGTGTCATAATATTGGTCTCCATCACTTAATCCGTAGTTTGAACCGCCGGCTATGTCGCCAAGAGATACGTCTGTCAATCCACGCGCCCGACAACGTGCAACTAAATGCGCGGCTACTCGGAGAAATGGGGCGTCGTGCATTTTCCAAGGGATTTCCGCATTTGGGCCGCTGTTTGGATTTTCTGAATATCTTTCATCGATGTTATCGACCGCTTGCCGGCACTCCAAAACGTCTGGCACAACCAAATCGCCCGGATAATTTCCGTCACGGAGCAGGTGCGCCGATTCGTGAATAAGATTTTTCAGAATCGCAAGCTTTGCAAATCGGTCAGATTTTTCCGTGTCTAATCCTGCCTCTGCTGCCGCCGAAAAATGTCTTTGATAAATCCCTGCGCCATCAGTCATAACTGCCGCGCCGCGGCCATTCCATTTTCCGGCCGCTGCAATGTCGTTTTCAAACATCAGGTCGAGCGCGGGCGCTGTGAAGCCTGCCAAATATTTCATTCGACGCGATACTAGATAAACATTTTCGCCGGCCAATTCCGGGGCAATATCTTGAATCGTGCCAATACAGTGATCTAACCATTCCGGTATTGTCATCGAAAACATATCTTTCATTTTGAAACCTCCAATAAATTGTGGCCGGTATTCATGCCGCGGGTTGTTGGTGAAGATGTAAACGGCAAAAGTCCGATTTCGGCCGCGTCGATAATTTGTGTCACGGCAATTTCTTTAAGGGCGATTTCTCGGCAATCAAAGTAATCTTGACTTTTGCGATACCGTTCTTTTTTGACCGATGGAATAACACCGCTCGATAATGCGGTTCGTCCTTCGCTTGTAAGACGCCACCAAACCCGGCCCGATAAATCGCTTGTGGATTCGACCAAACCACGCCATAAAGCAGGGTAAAAAGTTAGCATCGTTTCAAAAATGGCAACTCGATTGCTTTCATCAACGGCATCAAACTGGCTTTGGCCGATTAAGGAAAGGTCCGAAACCCATTCACCATCGACGCATTGGTCGGGGTGGTTATCGAAGGCAACCATTTTTTGCATGAGTTCGATTGCATCGGCCAGGCTGGGCAAATCACATATTGCCCGGGCTTGCTTGTCGCCGGCGTCGAGCAATCGCACATAGAGCGTTCTTTCGCCGCTCTTGGGTTTCGCAACTTGGATCGAATCATTCCCAACAAGAGTTTTCAAACTTCGCTCTATTGCCTTCCGGCTGGCAACTGCCCTTTCCCTCGATGCCCACGCGACCCCATAGGTTTGGAAATTTTTCTGAACTAGGTAAACACGTTGCCCGATACCCTCAGTCCAATTGCGGATCGGGCTAAAAATCGCGTCCGTTTTTGCACATAGCCGGATCAAAATTTCTGTTGAATTATCCATATTTTGTATCCTTTTTATTGTCACAACCTGTCAGAGTTCGATATTTGATGGTGCTTGGCTTAGGTCCGTTAATTTTAAGAAAGGTAGTACCTTTCATTTTCAGGGGGGTTGGGTGGGGGTAATGGGTGGGTTAGTGGCCCATGTATCCCATTGCCGCTTTAGTTCTTTGCCTCTTTGGTCGCTTACTTGATTGGCGTACACATGGACCGGGCACCCGCCCCACGTTGTCGAGGGTGTGCCATAGACCACAGCCGACACACGCCACAAGTGGCCGTCATGTTCGATAAATGAATCAATGGCCGGCACGGTAGGCAATCGCCGTCGATGGGCCTGGTGTGATTGGTAATAGACTGTGGCGTCAATCATGGGTTGCCCTTCACCTTCCGCTTAATCGTTTCCAATTCGCTTTCGTGGGCATCGAATAACCGCTGCTGTATCCGCTC
>JBEKIK010000074.1:0-11721 GCA_050011795.1 Thermoguttaceae bacterium
TATCGAATCGATACTTATGATCTATTGCTGATTCGAGCAACCGGAACGCTAATGGATGCCCCCATAAATAACTATTATCTTGTGGATGGAGAAGGTGCGGTGGATTTGGGGGCTACCTACGGCAAGGTCCGCATAGCTGGTTTGAACATAGATGAGGCTGCCAGGGTTACGACGCAATATCTCGAACAAATTCTTCGTCAACCCGAAGTATCGATTCAGCTTGCACGAACCGGCGGAACGCAACAAATAACCGGGACGTATTTAGTGCAGCAGGACGGCATTATCAATTTGCGACAATACGGCGTTGTGAACGTGTCGGGCAAAACGATAAGCGAGATAAAACAGGCTATCGAAAAGCAACTTGAGCAGTTTTTCGATTCGCCACAGGTTACAGTCGACGTTGTCGGATATAACAGCGAAACGTACTTTGTGATTCGGGAAAACTCCATCCAAGGCGAGGACGTGGTGCGTTTGCCGATTACCGGAAAAGAAACGGTCTTGGATGCCATCGGCGCCGTTGGCGGGTTGACGAACGTATCGAGCCAGCGAGTGTGGATTGCCCGGCCTGCGCCGGGCAGTTTCGGGTGCGAGCAGATATTGCCCGTCGACTATATAGCCATCACCCGGGACGCGGCCGCAGCCACCAACTACCAGCTTTTGCCCGGCGATCGGGTGTTTATCGCCGAGGACGGACTGGTTGCCACCAGTTACTTTATCAACAAGCTTACCACCCCGGTTTATCAGCTTTTGAACATTACTCAATTGGGCGTTGCTACGACTAGAAGCTTACAGATCCTAGGCCGGTTCTACAACAGCCAAAGCGGTCTTTAACGCCCGCAGATGCGATGTCCGAAACCTAGCGTAGATTGCCAGTTTAATCGTCGTTGAACAATTCGCCGGCGTCAATTGTGGCTTGTGCTTGATACACGGTTGGGTCGATAATCTCACTAATATGTTTCATGCTGCCGTCGCACATGCCGAAAACGCCTATCGAGGGATGTCGGCTACTAAATCCATAAGTGTAGTAAAGATATGTCGAATCGGCGGGATTGGGCGGATAGGCGGCGGGATTCTTGTAGTTTAACGGGATTGCACAAGTGGCCGTAGTGCCGTCGAACCAATACCATGCATTGTAATTGCATAGCGTAACAACGACTTCGCCGATGGCAAAAGTACGTGAACGTCCGTCGCGGATGTCGTTGTCGGCCGTGAGGATGGGCCTATCAGTCGAATTCTTTAGATTGTTGCGGCAGATAATCCCATTGCCGTGGTCAAGCCCATCAGGATTGGTGGCATTTCTGCCCTTATTGTACGGCGACGGCGGCAATGTAGGGGTGCTTTCCAATGCTCCCGTGGTCGAATTGACGGAATACAGCCAATTTGAACCGGCGCATGCTTTGTAGTTGGTGCTTCCCACGGAAGTTGAGGGATACATGATACTACTAGTGGTAAATCCCGTGGGGTTGCTATAATCCGAGGGACACATAAGGGTGGTTATTTTCTGTTGCGCCGCCTTTAAGTTGTTATATATCCCGCTGGTTGAGGTGTCTATATAATCCAATTTTTGATCGAGTTTGATGTGGTTATAAACAGGTCCCTCCTCTATATACGGAAGGATCAGTGTGATCCAACTATAGCCGTCAACATTTGGATAACCCTGAGGGGGCGTTCCGTCCGTTTTGCCCGTGGTGCCCTGATTATGAGGCAAATAATTGAAGGTGCTTTCGTAATTGTTCATGCCCAGGCATAATTGCTTGATATTATTTTCGCACTGGCTGCGGCGGCCCGCTTCCCGGGCCCCCTGAACCGCCGGCAATAACATGCCGATCAATATGCCGATAATCGCGATGACCACCAGCAATTCCACGATTGTAAATGCCCGTCGTGATTTCCATAAACCAGACATGGTCGGTTTCCTCCGGATCTGATACGACACCCCAGGCCGAGTACTGATGGGGGGTAAAATGCAAATTACCCGACGCCTCTAAATTCAGTATATCGGAATTTGCCGTATTTGGGAAGTTTTATGTGTACCCCAAAAGGCAAGTTTTGAGAATGCCAACCGATGTCACCCCTCCTCCGCTGGGTAAATTGAGGACTTTCAAAAAAGGAGTCGATTCGGAAAGCGGCGGGCGGAGCGCAAAAAAGGACCCCAGCGGTGGACTAATCCATAACTAAGTAATTGAAACTGAAGACCGAATTAAAATTTCCTTTTCCAAATAAAACGCATCAGACCGTACATGCCCGCCAGAACGAGCATCAGTAAAGAGGACGGTTCGGGCACCGGAGTTAAAGCGGAGTTGCTGGAGAGTGAGGCCGAACTTGATACGTCGATGGCGTTAATCGCTAGGGTTGATCCCGCGCCAATGGTCAACACATTTTGACAAATATAATCGGCGGTCAAAGTTGCTCCGCCGGTGACGGTGGTGTCGCCATCGCCGCTGATCCCGGCCACCGAGACAGTGCCGGCCGTTAGATTGAGGCTTCCGGTTGCGTAGTTTACTATCCGCACGTGTTGGGTGGACGTGGTATCATCGGTGAAGGGATCGTTGTTCGAGGCATCGACGTTTAGCGTGGCGCCGGAGGCGATGTAAAGCGTGGGCGTGCTTGCGGCCACGGTGGTGGCCGCGATGGCCGTTTGCTGGTAAGAGAGCGTTCCCCCCAGAACGGTTATCGACGAGTTGTCGCCCCAAATTTGCGAGCCGGTGAGGCTCAAGACGCTCGATCCGGTCTTGGTGAGGGCAAAAGTTCCGCAGTTTAGCGCGCCGCTTATAAGGATATTGCCGGATCCGCCCGTGCTTGCGTTTGCGCCAAGAGTCACGGCGCCGTTATAAACCGCGGTGGTTGAAATATTGCTGTTAGTCAGGGCGCCGCTTCCGCTGTTTCCCGTGCCGTAGATCGTAAGCGACCCGGCGCCGATGGTCGTGCCGTTTAGGTCCAAGGTGCCGCCGTTTTGGACGATTGTGCCTCCGGCGTTAGTGCCCAGGGCCGAAGAGTTTGCCAGTTTCAGAAAGCCATTAGTGATGGTTGTGGTTCCCGTATATGTGTTGGAGCCGCTCAGGATCAGCGTGCCGGACCCGATTTGTTGCACCTTGCCGGAGCCGCTGATGAGATTGGATACCGTAATAACATCGCTGCGGTTAAAGGCGAGAACGGCGTCGTCTGCGACGGCGCCTGTGCCCAAGCTGCCGTCGGCGCCGCCGTCGCCGATTTTCAACCCGCCGTTGTGGATGAAGGTCGTTCCCGTATACGTGTTGCTTATGGTGCCATTGAGCGTAAGCGTTCCTGACCCGTCTTTGGCCAGTCCGCCTGAATTGGATATCAAACCGCTGATCGCGGCGTTGCCGCCGCCTTGGATAAGCAAAAGATCGCCGGTGTCTGTGTTAATCGAGCCGGTGACTAACAGGCCGCCTTGGCCGACGTCCCAGATTTGCGAGCTGCGCATCACGATGTTACAGGCAAACGTTTGGACATCGTCGTCCTTGTTTCTAATGCCCGCCTCTCCGATGGTCAAATTACCCGAAGTGCCCGTGGCGATGGTGAAGCCGTTTGAGCCGGTCGCGGCGGCGAATGTGATGCCGGTGACGGTCTGGTTTCCGTCAAGACTGATCGTCAGTTGCGACGCGGACGCGGCATCGAAGAGCACCGAGGCACAGGTCGTGAGCTTGGTCCCGGAGTGGCTGAAGACGTCCGCCGGTACGGCGCCTCCCGACCAATTGCCGCTGTTTCCCCAACTGGTGCTCGAAGAGCTTTTCCACGTGGTGGTGGGGGGCGTGAGGACGGAGGGCAGGTATCCGTATTTGGCCATGAAGGCCGAAATGTAGGGCAATTCCAAAGCCAGGAAGCTGTCCACGCCTCCGCTGCCGTCGTTGTAAATGGCGTAATGGTCGCCGACCACGCACAATTCACCGGTGCTGGCGACCACGAATGTTGGGCTGCCGGAATCGCCGGAGACAACCGTTGCGCGGCCGGCAGTAGTCGTATCGAAATTATACTTTAAGTAATACCCTGAGTCGCCGGAAAATTGCACGATGCTGCTTATTGAGTTGGTGCCGATGCGCGCGGTCCAACCGTACAATAGTAAATTTTTGTATGCGGTATAATAAGGGGAACCGCTGTAGCCCAGGAAAAGAATGGGATATGAGGTGATGTTAGCGGAACTGGAAATGGGAGAGCTAAGCGCGGCGATGGCCAGATCGCTGCCTAAAATAAGTTGCCCGGAAACGGATGCGACGGTGTTGTTATAGACCGTGCCGTTGCCCGTCGTAAAATTGATCGTGCTGCCCACTGCGGGAGTATAATGATTGGCATACAGAATAAACTGCGAGCCGAGCAAGGCAAAACTTTGAGTGTCGTTGGTCGCGCTCCAGCCTACGCCCGACCAGTCGTAACCTAGTCCGATGAAACTGCTGCTGGTGTTGTTTATGGGAGCGGAAGGATACCCGGAGCTGAAACGATCGTAATTCGCCGGGGTGTAACCGTTAATGTTAAGAGCGGATGCCAACGAAGAAAGCACAAGAATTCCAACCAAGCCCCCAGCCGCTGTTGTGCTTGTCGATTTCCACATGGTTGCCAGTTCCGAATGGTGCAGGGAGGGAGTCTTCTACAGAAACAAGTTGCATGCAAATATGTACTTTAGCCAACTTCATTTTAACTAAAAGTCCCAATTTTACAAGGAACTAACACGAAAAGACCTATAAAAGAGAATAAAATGAATAATTGCCAGGGGGTTAGATTCCTCCCAGGCTTGTAGTACTTGTCGTAACCCGCATTTTGCGATTAAGTCCTAGGAAAAATCCGATCGTTTCAATGCTCAGGGTAGTTTGGCAACAGTCCGGCGATTTATCCCCGGTTGGGCGGGGTATCCGACAATTCTCCTTCCAGTCTCGTAAAGATGCTTCAGTCGGATGCGCTTTTTTTATCATCTACTGCCGTACCGAGTTCCTGGGCGAGTTTTTTTAGTTTTTCATAAGCGGGAATTTCCGGGGTTTCCAGCATTTCCTTGGTCAGCCCTGCCTTCAGAGCCTGCTGCATGGTTGAGGAGGCGGCATACTTTTGATTGCCTAGATTAAGGGCTTGGGCTTGATGGAATAATCGCACGGGAGTGGAGGCGTCGGCGATGGCTTCATCCATGTCCTTAATGGCTTTTTCGGCGTTGCCTTGTGCGATATAGATGCATGCCCGGGTATCCAACATCGAAGCCAGGGGTCCGGAGATTTCAATCGCTTTGTTAATCAGCGACAAGGCTTCATCAAGTTTTTTATTTTGCAGGGTCAGCAGCACGGCTAGGTTGTTCATTGCCACGGCGTGCCCGGGGTTTTTATCCAAAATTATCCGGTAAAAATTTTCGGCTTCAGTGTAACGGCCCTGAGTAACGCGTATATCGCCGAGGGTAAGGAGGATGCCGGGGTGGTTTTCGAATTTGGTCCGCGCATCCGCTAATACTTTTTCCACCCGTTGCACAATCTCCTTGGATTTTTTTTCACGCTGAATGATATTCATGCAGACCTGGGCGACGGATATGGAGTCGCTATTCTGCCAGGTTTGTTCCAGTATGTTTACGGCGTCATCGGTCTGATCTTGGCGGATGAAAAACATAACCAAGTCCATGGATTGTGAAGGATGTTCGTCGACGTATTGCCTGTAGAACGTCTCCGCAGTCCGGATATAATGCTCAGCCATTGTTTTTTGGTCGGGATTCTTCTTCATCCCCTCGGTTATTTCCTCCATGGCTTCCGCCATCATGAGGATGCGTTTGGAACGTTCGGGCGGTATGGCGTTTTTCATGTCGACGAAGCTCTTCATCAACTCGAGCGCGTCGTCAAACTGGTTGCGCCGGGCCATAATCTGGGCTTGGAGAACGACAGTGGCGGCGGCGTGCGGAAAATCCTTCACCAACTTTTGCAAATACAGCTCGGCACTGGATACGTCCCCATGTTCCATAAGCGCATTGGTATAGATTGCCAGGTAGCGGGGATCGCTATCTTGAGAAACGATCAAGTCGCGCAGTATTTTGCTGGCGTTAACCCATGCGGAGCTGTCTTTGCTGTCATTGGCATCCGTTTTAGAGGTCGTGGGTGAGTGGGATTGCAATTGTTTTTCGGTGGCCAGGTAAAGCATGGCCAGGTTAAAACGGTCTTCGGGCGTGGCTTGTTGTCCTTCGATCATTTTCGTCAGAATGTTGATGGCTTCATCCTTGCGGCTGCGGCGAGGGTCCGAAGCGGAGAATCTCGCTTTGATGCGCATATCGTCGGGCGAATTAGCGGCGGCGTCCAGGTTCTGTTCAATCAGTTTTCGCGCGGCTTCCATGTTTATAAGGCCGCCTTTGGCCGCGGTGATCAAGGCCAACTGACGGCGCGCCCATAACATATTGGCATCGTCTCCTTTAACCTTGCCCTCGATTACCAGCCGCAACAAGGCCTCGGCTTCCACGGTTTTGCCTATCCGTTGATAAAAATCGGCCACGCTGTGAACCACGCCCGGATCGTTGGGTTTGGCGGCTAGCGCAAGTTTGTATTGCTCCAGAGCCAGATCGTTTTTCTCCACGGCTTCGTAGCATTGGGCCAGGGCGATGGGGGCTTTTTCGGCGGGAATTTTGCCGCGGGCTTGATCTATGACCTCTTCGGCCGCGCTGGTTTTATCCACCGAACTGAGAAATCCCACCAATGACACCCAGGCTTCCGGCACGTCGCCTTTCAATTCCACGGCGCGGCGCAGGCTTTTTTCCGCCTCGGCCGCCAGTGCCGTAAAATCTTTGTCGCGCTTTTGCATCTTTGCCCGCCGCGCTGCGATCCCCAATATCTGGCCCAGCCATAGATGCTCCTTGTACTCGCCGGATTTTTCGGAAACAGTCTGACGTGCTTTTGCCACGGCCAGATCGAATTCGCCTTTTTGGAATAACAATTCCACCCATAGACGGGTTAATTCGGGGGTGAAAGGGACTTGCAGGCGATCTAACTGACGGAGCAGTTTATCCGCATTTTTGTAATCCTGCTTCTGGAAGAGAATTTGCACGGTGCGGCGTATCGCCGCGGGACCATGTTCCCCCATGTCGATGGCTTCCTGATAGTATTTTAATGCCTGATCGGATTTATTCTGCTGGTCGTAAATGGTTCCCATGAATAAGGGGATGCGCGACCAGGAGGGACGCAAATCGCGGGCCTGCGCCAGGTTTTGCAGGGCTTCTTCAAACAGGCCGGGATTGTTCTCTTTTATGGCCTTAACGGATAACAGCCGGGCTTGGCCAAACAGCCATAGAGGCCCTTCCCCTTCCACTTTTTTCACGTCTTTTAAGGACTCTTCCAGTCCGGCCAAGTCCTGGTTATTTGCCGCTTGCTCCAATCGCAAAAACTGAACCTCCAGGTTGTTTACGTCCTTCTGGGAGAGCAAATCGATATATTGTTTGACAAGTTTGCCGTCGCCTATCCGCTTCGCAGCGGGCCAAACGCAAATCCGCTGAATCGCCCATTTGTTTTTCGAAATCGGCAAGAATTTTTTCGGTTTGGTCCCATTTCTTCTGTAATGCGACGAGCGAGACCATCGCTTTCCAGTACTCGATTTGCTTGGGATTTTTCTGATGCGCTTTTTGCAACAGTTTTTCGGCTTCTTCATTGCGGTTCTGCGCGTGAAGAACTTCAATGCGCAAAAGGGGGATTTGCTCGGAGTCGGGATTGGCTTTTTCCGCCTCATCGAGTACTTTTCCCACTTGATCCCAATTTTGCTCGTTGGCGCTGCGTTGCATATTCTGCCTGATCAAAAGGCTGGCGAAGGAAGGAAGCCCGCTGGCAGGCATTTTTTTCTGCCTGATTAAAGTGGCTTCCTCACTCACGGCCTCGTCCACCCGGCCCGATGTGAGCAGGGCGTCCGTAAGTCCTTGTCGAGCGGGCGCGAAAAACGGATCGGCGGCCAGCACTCGCTGGTAAGCGCTGATTTGCTGATCCACGTTGCGCAACTGTCCGTAGCAATATCCCAAACTCAAGTCCGCCTGCTTGAGCAAAGTCGGCCAGTAGACCAGGGAAGAGCGCACTTTCTCAAAGCGGCGGGCCGCTTCCGCCCAGTCTTTTTGGGCAAAGGAGATTCTCGCATCGAGATAGTCCAGGGGAATCCTTGTGAACTTCCAGGTTGTGTTCCGTGTATTTGCGGGCCTGCTCCAATTTGTTTAACGCCATTGAGCAACCGGCCGCCAGCAGCAACCCGTCCTCGTCATCCGGGGACAATTCCAAGGCCTTCTCGGCGGCCTTCATGGCCTCCTCTTTGGGATCGATGTCTTTATCAGTGGTCTGTTTGGCCTCTTCCTTGGAATCGATGCTTCCCCAATAATTTCCCAAATAAACGTAGGCTTTCGCCGAATCGGGGTTGTTTTTAACCAGGTTTAGCATGCAATTGTATGCCTCTTTGGGCTTATCCAGACCTTTGCGCAGCACGTTGGCCAAGCGCGGATAAGTGTCGATCTGTTTCGGCGAATATTCGATGGCCTTTTCGAAAGACTTCTGGGCATTTTCGTATTCGCGGGTGGCCGCTTCACACTGTCCAGAAAGCTGCAGCAACTCGGGATCGTCCGGAGACTCCTTAAGCAAGTATTGTATGTGCTCCAGGGCATCTTTGAAACGCGCTATACGCACATCCATTAGCAGGCTGATAAGTTTCCGCCGGGCCTTATTGCGCGTGTTATCCTCGCGGACCACCTTGTCGAGCGAATTAAATGCCTGGTTGAAAGTCTTTCCATCGACGACATGATCGGCTAGGAGAATACCCAACTCTTCCATCCGATCCAGGTCCTGCGACCTGAACGAGAGGTACCATCCCAGGTTTTTCACCTGCTTATCCAGCGCTTTGGCTTCTTCCTCCGGCTTTTTATCCTTCTTCGCATTCTCCACTTCTTGCTTGGCAAGATCGGCTTGTTCGAGGAAGAAACCGGCGTTACGGTACTGTTGAAAGTAGTGAATAAAAAACACGCCCGTGCCGCCTACAATTATGATCACGAGCAGAATAATCGCCAACCGCACATTTAAAGTTCTCACGAGTTCACCTCGTTTAAATAGTTACCGTAAAAAATGAGAAGGGACATCCAAACTTATATTATACAAAATATTTCTGACATGCACCCACCCGGCAATCAGAAAATACATATGAACCAATGATTGATTTTCATACCAGTATTAAAAAGGGCTAAGAAGAACTGGGAACTTCAAGAGTTTCATTCCTTCGCATCATTCGCAAGAGGAAAATTACAAGCCAAAAGCAGGCGAAACCGATGGCAATTCCGCCTAAATCTCGAAACCAATCCGCCCATTTCGGAGTCCTGGGCGGGATAAATCCCTGTATGATTTCGGTTGCTCCCCCATAAATTGCTAATGTCAGCAAAATACCCCATCGGGGCAGGGGAAAACATGCGGTAAAAACTAGCAAAGATAAAACGGTAAAACTGAGTATATGGGCATAGGGCATCAGTATTTTTAAAAACTCAGGTACGTTGCCTGGAGTGCCAATCCAGCGTGAGGGATCTCGGCTGAGTAAAAGAATGGACAAATATATCCAATAAACAAAAAAAACTATCCTCATAATCATTATTACGTAAAAATGTTTGAACACGGCTAGTTAGTCAAGGAAAAGGTAGTTGTCGTCCTCGGAAAAAGCCTTTATAGATTATAGCACGTAACATCTACGTGCTGAATATATAGGGAGTTCATCGTTTTTTTGGCGATTTGCCTTCCGTACGTGGATATTAGCGACTGGAAGAGTTTCACCTACGATTATTGGTATAATCATTAAATAACGATCATTCTATTTGGGCATAAAAACAAAAAATGGCAAGCCCAGGAAAGACTTGCCATTTTGGAACAAAAATCTATCTAATTTCGCGTAAAGGATGGCTCTTGGTGACTCGTGCAGGCATCTATCACTTGCCTCGACGGCGATAAACATGGAAGCCCAAGCCCAATAATCCGGATAGCAGTAATACGAAAGTTGCCGGTTCGGGCACCCCTGTGCTAATGGAATTGATACTGATGTCCGCATCAGGATAGTTAGTGCCGTCGATAATAAACTCGATGGCGCCAACATTGCTGAAATCGGCTCCGGCGCCGCTTAAGACGATGAATTGAGAAAAGTCAATAGGTTGAAGGCCGGTTACCCCGCCATGAAAAATTCCTGAGTAAACTGAGGCATTGCTAGAATTGGTATAGATCTCGACCTTGTATGATAGATCCAGGTCGATGTTTGAAATATCAGTAACCCACGCGGTGGCGCCGCCCGATGTCAAATTAGCCCCCAGGGCATAAGCATTCAGGCCAGGCGTGGTATCGCCATCCCATATGAGAGTCAGCTTGGCGCCTGTACCAGGCCCTTGGGCAAAGTCCATTGTTCCGCTGTTGCTTAAATTAACAGTGGAAAAAGAAATACTGGAGCCGTTTGCGTAAGCTAATGTGGCATCGCGAGAGCCGCCAATAATATCGCTGGTTAGACCCGTGTTAAAATCAGTCACATTTGCTCCGGCAGGAAACATGAAAAGGGGCTGAGCTTTATAGCTGACATTGAATGAATCAATGATCAGTGTTGCATAAGCGTTGCCGGCAAATAACAACACGGCCATGACCGCCGTGAATTTAGCGACACCCGGAAGTGCGCGCGCCTTGATTTTTTTACCAATAGAATAAGTGCATAAAGAATTGTCCGACCTCATCGCTGCCTCCTGGGCGTTCACGCCCGGTTGATAGTTTCATAATGATGTTGATAAACGCCGATAAAACGCGAATCAAAAACTCAACTGCTCTACCATGTTTTCTCTTGTCTGGCTTTTAAACCGAACAAGAGAATTGACGTACTAATGTTTCGCTAAGTGTGTTGCTGGAAATAGATGCTATTACGTATGACGCGGAAACATTATTAGTCTGTTTGCACCCGGCTGGATCGTAAATCTCTACGGCCGATGAAGATTTGAAAGCGAAATTAGAAAACCAAAGCGCATTACTAGCCACGCCCTGAGCGGATTGAGGCAAAAGTTCCAAAGAAATCGGAGATGAGAAAAGGGCCGGTTCTTCTTGGATATTTGCGATATCCACGTGGATAACATTAACCGGCATACAAAAAGAGACGGTTTCCAAAGTCTGCGAAGGATTATTCTGCACTGCGCATATTGCAAGCGCACAAAATAATGCTGACTTCGCCGAACTTCGAATTCGCACCGCTGCCTCCTGGGTTTTTATGCCCGGGCTAGGGATTATCTTATGGAAATACTTAACGTCCATTATTTTACATAAACTTTTCACCCTGTCAAGCATTTACTAAGCATTATTGGTAAATTTTATATTCCCCAACGGCGGGGGATGATCGGTAGGGCAATTGTGTGAACATTGCTTTGCTTGGCTGTTAAGTGCTTTTACCCCCAGAAATTCATGGTTTTATGGCCATTATTATAGTCTTTGAATGCAAAGATCACTAAATTTATTGATATTTCATATCGAGCAAACTAAGTAAGTACTGCGAGTAACTATTGTTATACTCGCCGGCTAATCGACGAAGTTGATCGGCTTGAATATAGCCTTTATAAAAGGCGATTTCTTCGATGCAGGCGATTTTCAGTCCTTGGCGTTCCTCGATGGTTTGCACGAAATTCGCCGCCTGTAGAAGTGAGGTTTCCGTACCCGTGTCGAGCCAGGCAAACCCGCGCCCAAGGCGTTCGACGTGAAGCTGTCTACGTTCCAGGTAAGTGCGATTGACGTC